>JAFVAC010000112.1 GCA_017476265.1 Clostridia bacterium | reverse complement strand
TGCGACGCCGTACACGACTGAACGACAACGGAAAAGCGTCGGAACTTTTATTATATCCGCTTAAAAAATAAGGACTACCAAAACCCGGATAGCCCTTTATTCTTTCTTCGTTCCGACGCGTAAAGTCGCCTGTCACCTTCGCCGAGCCATTTGAAGTTATCCTGCTACTCGTACAGTGGGTACAAACAGGCGGCGAAGGAGGACGGGTGAATTTTTTTCGTTGTCGGAAGAAAGTGTACTGTCGTACACGACTGAACAACAACGGAAAAGCGTCGGAACTTTTATTATATCCGCTTAAAAAAAAAGGACTACCCATATACCCGGATAGTCCTTTATTCTTTCTTCGTTCCGACGCGTAAAGTCGCCTGTCACACCTTCGCCGCCGTTATCGGGCGACTATGTTGATGATCCTACCCTTGACGTAGATGACCTTGACGATATTCATCTCCCTCAACTGCCCGAACGCTTCCTTCGCCGCTTCAAGCGCTTCCGCCTCTTCGGCGTCCTTACCGACGGTGATCTTGGCTTTGAGTTTGCCGTTGACTTGTACGGGGATCTCGACTTCGTCGGCGACGAGGTCTTTTTCGTCGTACGTGGGCCAAGCGGTCTGTTCGATTTTGCCCCCGGTCAAGATCTCGTACATCTCGCTGGTCATATGCGGCGCTACGGGATAGAGGAGTTTGATTATGGTGATCAATTCCTCTTTTTTGACCGAACCGCGGGAATAGAAGCCATTGATGGCGGTCATCAAGCACGCGATGGCGGTATTGTACTTGTTCGCCTCATAGTCCTCGGACGTCTTTTTGATGACGGCTGCCATATTGACGTCTCCTCCGCCGACTTCTTTGACCATATCGAGGAGGTTCCAGACCCGGTTCAAAAATCTCCAACAACCGCGAACGCCCTCTACCGACCAAGGCGCGGGCTTTTCGTAGTCGCCGATGAAGAGAATAAAGGTCCTCAATACGTCGGCACCGTACTCGGCGATGACGTCGTCCGGGTTGACCACGTTGCCGCGGGACTTGCTCATCTTCTCCCCGTCCGTTCCGAGGATCAGACCTTGTGCGGTACGCTTTTTGTACGGTTCCGGCTCGCCGACTACGCCGATATCGTACAAGAACATATTCCAGAAGCGGCTGTAGATGACGTGGCGCGTGACGTGTTCCATTCCGCCGTTGTACCAGTCCACCTGATTCCAGTACTTGTACGCCTCGGGATCCACGACGGCGGTATCGCACTTCGGGCTCATATAGCGGAGGAAGTACCAGCTACTCCCCGCCCACTGTGGCATCGTGTCGGTCTCTCTTTTTGCCGGTTTCCCGCACTTGGGGCACTTGCAATTGACCCAGTCCGTCACCTTGGATAAGGGGCTGGTCGCGTCGTCGGTCGGCGAAAAGTCCTCGAGATCGGGCAGACGGAGGGGCAGTTCTTCCTCCGGCACCGCCACCTGACCACAGTCGGGACAGTTGACGACCGGGATGGGCTCTCCCCAATATCTCTGACGATTGAACGCCCAGTCTTTCATCTTATAGTCGGTCTTGGCGACGCCTACGCCGATCTTTTCCATGTGCTCGATCATCGTGGCGATAGCGTCTTTGACTTCCATACCGTTGAGGAAGCCGGAGTTTATCATCTTGCCGCCCTCTTTGGCGACGTACGCCTCCTTTTCGATATCTCCCCCCTCGATGACTTCGATGATGGGCAGACCGAACTTTTTGGCGAACTCATAGTCGCGGGTATCGTGCGCGGGCACCGCCATAATGGCGCCCGTGCCGTAGTCCATCATGACGTAATCGGCGACAAAGACCGGGATGTCCTTGCCGGTTATCGGATTTTTGGCGGTCAGTCCTTTGACCAAAACGCCGCTCTTTTCCTTGTTGAGATGGACCCGCTCGAACTCTTTTTTCAGCTTTGCCTTCTGTTGATAGTCGGCGACTTCGGCGAAGTTCTCTATTCCGTCGGCGAATTTTTCCAACATCGGATGTTCGGGCGCGACGACCACGAAGGTCACTCCGAAGATGGTGTCCGGACGAGTGGTATAGACAACCATCGGATAAGTCTCCTTGCCGCAAGTCACCGGGAAGGTCACCTGCGCGCCGCGGCTTTTGCCGATCCAGTTCGCTTGTTCTACCTTGATCTTATCGAGAAAGTCCAGCCCATCCAGCCCGGTCAAAAGGCGATCGGCGTACTCTCTTATCTTCAAAAACCATACGTCCTTGACTTTCTGCTCCACTTCGCTCCCGCAACGGTCGCACACGCCCCCTTGGGACTCCTCGTTGGCGAGGACGACTTTGCACTTCGGGCAGAAATTGACGAAGGTCTTGGACTTATATGCCAGCCCCCGCTTGAACATCTGCAAAAAGATCCACTGCGTCCAGCGATAGTAGTCGGGATCGGTTGTGTCTACCGCACGCTCGAAGTTGAAGGAATACCCCACTTTGTGGAGTTGCTCGTCAAAGTGCTTGATATTCTTGTCCGTGACGATACGCGGATGCTGTTTGGTCGCCATGGCGTAGTTCTCGGTCGGCAGACCAAACGCGTCGTAGCCGATCGGGAAGAGTACGTTATAGCCCTCCATACGGCGCTTCCTTGCGATGACTTCCATGCCGGTATACGCCCGGATGTGTCCGACGTGGATACCCGCGCCCGACGGATACGGAAACTCGATCAGCCCATAGAACTTCTTCTTCCCCGGCTCTTCTTTCACCTCAAAGACCTTCTGCCCGTACCAGTAGGACTGCCACTTTTTTTCAATCGACTTGGGATCGTACGCTTTCGTCATATTCGCCTCGCAATCTATTTATAAATATAACGCCATTTTATCACGCGACAAAAAGTAAAGTCAACAAAATCACATTTGTATGGACGTCAAAGACACTTCTTTTGAAAAAATATACTTCTCATTAAACTCCTCATTAAACTCCTTCCAAAAAACTTGAGCATGCTTCCTGAATTTCTGAACTAATAGAAATTCCATAGCGCTTAGGGGCGTTAAGGACATCCATCATATCATTTTTAATCTTCTGTTTTTCCTCTGTCGACAATGATTGTGTCTTCGCTTTTTCCTCAAGAACGGTAACATATTTTTTATTTATAAAAATCCTATTCTCATCTTGAAGCAATATATTTTGATCGTCGACTGCCCCCTCCCTTATTGAATAAGTGCTCAGTGACAAAATAATTTTTGCCCAATCCAATAAAAGCATTTCTTTTTTATTTAAATGGCTCGAGTGATTTATTAAATCTATCATCTCTCTATCGTTGTACGTCATTATCCTTTCCTCGCATTTTTCCAGCGTATTTTGATCAAATTCATTTGAATGATCGGGTATATTTTTCAAAAAACTGTGATATCTTTTTAAAACATTTATGTCTATATGTATTCTTTCATCAAATATATGTGCTTTTATGCTTTTATTAATTTTCTCATAGGCATATTGTTTAACATCATCAGACATAATACCTAACTTATCTATCAAAAAAATAATTCTATGAGTGTAAATTGAAGCTATAATTTTATCTATAATCCAATTCGTGTATTCGACATCATGCTCATAAGCGTCTAAAATGAGATAGATAGAATTTTCTCCAAAGCTCTGCATTTCTTCAATTATAATTTTATCGACTGCATTTTCAATAGGATAATCGAGCACATATCGACAAAACAATTCACATTCCTTTTTAAACGAGTCCTCAACTTTAGATAATAGTTCTTTAATATGATGGAAAACAATTCTTTGGTAGGATTCCTCTGTAAATCTATTTTTTATATTATAAAAAAGGCATAATAATTGCCTACCTTCTACTGCATTGATATTACCTTCGGGGAGCACAATATTAATTGTTCCATCTTTTTTTATGATATTATCAATATATTCAACCATCGATTTTCCATTTCTTTGACTAACATCATGTTGATTGATAATCCTCAACAAATAGTTGGCAAAAACCATCGAGGATGGTAGATTTACAATTGGTATTAAAACTTCATTTGTAAACGTATCATTATACCTTTGCTTAGTAAAATATTCCACAAAGACATAGTGGTCTGCCAATCGATATAACGGTGAATGTATGAAATGTTTATACCCCTTCTTCTGTCCACTCTTATCATAGGATAAATTTGATAGAAACGTCTTTAGATCAAATAGTAGGTAAAAAAGATCGCAATCTAAACGAGCGCAAAGCATTAAACCTTTCAGATATTCCTCATTAGTAATTATAAACCTGGCGTCGTCGGATCTTGAGCAATGATAATCCAAAAGACCGTTGTAAATAGAGGTCGTTAAAGATTTCCTGAGCAAGTCGATCATCTCTAATGCTGTAAACCCAAGAGCAATATTTTCTTTATTAAAAAGGGTAAAATTAAAATTATATTTGAAAATATTGGATACCTCTTTTAAAAGGCTTACAACTATACTTTCTTCAATTATTCTTTCTTCAATTATAGTGCTATCGACCCCCAAAAGTAATTTATAATACTCTTCATCAATAAAGATATGGAGTGGATCCGGTGGCAACAGAATATCTTTTATTTTTGTACCATTTTCCAATATGTAATTTGAATACTTATCTTCGATTCCTTCAATTTTCGCCAGCCTTTTTAGGTACGCTTCATGCAAATCAAAACTATTTAAGTCATCTTCACCAACCTTTGAACGACAGGGTGAAACGATTGCGTTAAGTCGATAGGCTTTTTTTATGATTGAATCCTTCAGCAGTTCATCAAACCGTTTTGACGCCGTAATTTCGGTGCAACTTAACTGATTGATCAATCGCAAAAGATAATCGTTTTCGTTGAAATATCCGGCAAGATAATTGTAATGGACAACAAACTCCACTACTTCCGCATATTTATTTATTTTATCATTAGGATTGTTATATTGCTCCAAAACACTCCTCAACAAGTCGTTGATCGCCAAACCTTTTTTTAAGTAAAACGGTACTTTATACGCATCCGTCAGTTTGTCCTCAACATAGACTTTTATGATCGAAAAAGAGTCCTTCACTACTGTCAACAAGTCTGTCGTAATATCGACCTCGTTTATTACGTCTTCCGGATTATTAATTCTAATTCGCTCTTTTGTTGCAAGCGAGAACACAAGTTTATCGCCTATTCTCCTAAGATCTGCAGAATGTTGTTTCCATACTTTTCCAATAACATCATTATTTGCTTTAATATGCAACAGGTCTTTTATTTCATCGGAAATCTCATCATTATTACTCCATAAAAATTTTAAGAACGCCAACTTCAGAGCATCATTATATGTAATATTCTGATAAAAGTCACCTCTAATCTCGTTTGTGACATACCCGATATAGGAATTCAATTTATTGTTATCAATTAAAAAACCACCCTCGGAATTATAAATGTAATCCCTTCCGTAATACTTATATCTTTCCGGAAGAGGTTCTTCTTTTTTACGGAGGGAGCTATGCAACATTTGTTTTTCCAAATTGCTCAATGGGACAAGCACAATTATGGAAGTCCCCTCTTTGGGATAGTTGTCTTTCACCTTTTTTACATCCTCTTGCAGGGATTGATATAAAATAGTAAGATAATCACTTTTATATGAATTATCGTTAATAGGAATGGGTAAGTTTGTCGTTTTCTTTATAATAAAATTCAATTTTCTAAGTAAATGTTTAGATAGTGCCTCGATCACTTTTATATCTTCATCAGCCAAAACCTCCGCATCAACAAAAAAAACTTGTTTCTTTTCGATTCGTTTCTTCTTATATTTTTTTAAGTAATGTTGTTTTATTTCCTCTATTTCTATAATAAAGTTATCTTTTTGCTCTTTTATTTTCTTGCGGCTTGAAGCATGCTTAACCAAAACAATAAAAACGATCGATAAAACGGCAACGACGGAAGTAATAACGGTCGGTATTTTCCAATTAAAGCTCTCTTTTGAAAACAATTCTTTAATCCAAGAAGCAACTGATGTAGTTCCTAAGCACAGAGAGAAAACTACTTGCAAGAAAGGTTCAATGATGACATCCTCGATTTTGTCCAAAATTCTTTTGAGAAAGCTCTTTTTTTTATCGTTATCATTTGATGCGTCTTTCGTTTTATTCTTGGATCTGTTTCGAATAATCTTGTTAATCTTAAAATATTGATTGAAGAATTTTAAATCTTCATGTTCCGATATTTCTTTACATTCATACTTCTCTAACTTTTGCTTTATTTTTTCTAATGCCGACCGTTCGTCTGCCCATTCATGGAACATATACACAACTTTATTTGATAAGTTTTCCTCGTTTTTTTCCCCACGCTTTCTTTTTCGTTTTTGTGAAAAATTGTTATCTTTCGAAAACTTATCAACAACAAGCTCTATTAAATCTTTAGTCGTCAATCTCTTGTTGTCGTCTGTAAGAACATAGCATTCAAATTCTGCCTTTTCTTTTTTTTCCTTTTGTTTAGTGTCCATTTTTACCTTCCCCCTTTTTCTGACGTTTGTGTTGATAATTATAGACTAATATGTCGAAACAGTCAAGATTGTTTAATACCACATCGATTGTTTTTCGCTTTCAAGCGGGCGGGCGAAAACAACGGGCGGGAGGAATTTCGCTTTACAAACGCCTGTTTTTTCTGTTACAATGTTCTTTACAGGAGGTATCTTGTATGGAAAACATTGCCGCGCGGTTGGAAGAGTTCTTATCCGGGACCGGACGACACATCCTCGCCGCACTCATCGTGCTTTTTGTTGGACTTTTACTCATCAAGATCATCGACAGAGCCAGCACCAACTCCCTCCGCAAGTCGAAGATCGAACGGACGACGGTGTCCTTTGTGATGGCGATCGTACACTTCGCGCTCTACGCCATCCTCATCTATCTGGTCCTGTCTACCCTTATGCCCAATCTGTCCGCGGCGATCATCGCCGTACTCGGCAGCGCGGCGCTCGCCGTAGGTCTCGCCCTAAAAGACAGCCTCGCCGACTTCGCCGGCGGCATCATGATCATCTTCAACAAGCCCTTTAAAGAAGGCGATTTCATCAACGTGAACGGCGTGGACGGCATCGTCAAATCCATTCACCTTCTTTATACCGAACTCTATAGCGCGGACAATAAAAAAATCGTCGTCAACAACAGTAAAATAAACACCAACGTCGTCACGAACTACTCCTCTCGTCCCACCAGGCGTGTGGATCTGGAATTCTCGGCGGCTTACGGAAGCGACATCGACAAGGTGAAAGAGGTCCTGACCGAGATCGCCCTGTCCCATCCCAAAGTCTTAAAGACCCCCGCTCCGCTTGTCCGCTTGTGCGAACACGGCGAGTCGGCTTTGAAATTCCGCTTCCGCGTGTGGGTCAATAACGCCGACTACTGGACCGTCTACTACGACGTGAACGAGACCGTCTACAAACGATTCGCCGAAGAAGGCATCGAGATCCCCTTCACCAACGTGACCGTCCATGTGAAAAAGGAGGCGTCCGATGAAGACTAAACTCGGTATCCTGTTCATCATCCTCGGCGTCCTCGGCATCGCTGCGGTCGTCACCTTATCCGTCCTCGGGATCATCGACCCGAGCGCGCTTTGGTTCGACTACGCCGTCGGAGGTTGCGCTCTGCTCATCTTCGTCCCGCTCAACTTCCTCACCCGCAAAAAGAGCGACTACGACGACACGATCAAAAACGTGCGCCAAGCCCGCTCCGCCCTCTCCAAAATAAAAGCCGACGAGGAGTCCGGGATCGTCAAATTGTCCTCCGCGAGGAATCAGATCTACGAAGCGGAGATCTGTATGCAGGAAGTCGTAGACGGAAAAGAACTGTACGAACTCCGACCTTTGCTCAACGCCTTGAGCGAAGCGAAGGACCACTATAAAGAGGACGACAACTTCCAAGCGAAAATCACCGAAGCGACCCTCCAAGCCGACCTGCACCTGCTCGACGACGTGGAGTCCGCTATGATAAAACTTCGCTCGCAAAACGCCTGAGGCGAGATTATCTTTTCAGCGGCGCGCCCAAAAACGGACGCGCCGCTTTTTTTCATCGACCGAATCGCTCGGTAAAGAGCCCGGACAATAGCCCCAACAATCTGTCCTTTTCCCTCTCAACGTAATAACGGGACAAATTCGTGACCATAGCGCACCGTCTGACCGACCCTCCGTCTATGTAGAGCGCGGTCAGGAGTTTTTTTCCGTCGCCGTCCAGTCCGTCCAGACAGCGGTACAAAAAGTCCAGTTCTTCATCCGGCTTTTCCAGGACCTTGGCGCGGAGCTTCCTCTCTCTCGCCGATCGAAGCAAATTCTCCAGATATTGTCTGTCGTACGTCATTCTATCTCCACCTCCAGCCACTCGTCGATGAGCCCGTCTTTTTCCATCTCCTCGTCATAGTCCGATTCCTCGCAGATCCCGCGGACCACCCACACGCGCATGGGTCCGAAGTCATACCCGCGATCGATGAAAAGCAAGAGATTTTTTCCGCTCTTTTTGTCGGAATATCTCCTTTTGATCCGCGCGCCGTTCTCTTCGCGGAGCGTCGGGAGTACGATTTTGCGGATCCTGCCTTTGTCTATCTCGGTCATAGCGACGATCTCCTCGTAGTCGAAGACCGCCCCTTTGGCAAAAGCCAAGGTGTCAAACATAGTAAAAAAACCTCCAAAGAAATAGTATTATCGACGTCGATCGATTGCTACTCTATCGCCTTCCGCAGCGGATATCAAGGTGATATTTTGTCAAAAATCGACACAAAGCAACTTCCTTTCGCAAAAAAAGAAATAAATTGACAAATATTGTCAATGAAAAACGGATGATGAACAAACAGCGGGTTATTGAAAGTACGGGTACGCAAACTCCCCCGTCCAAAAAAAATATTCGTTGTGCGACCGACTCGTTCCTACCCGACTCGGTTTTTTTTACCGCTTTTTTGTCGCGGGGCGGGCGGGTGGACGCGACAAAAACAAAAAATATCGCTTATGCTTGCATATTCCCGCTTACCTTTGGTATAATGGCGGTATGAAATATTTGAAAAAGACTCTGGAATATCTCTTCAAGTACGACGGCGGCAAGCGTTTCTTTTTGACGTGGCTCTTCCTTTTGCCTCCCTGCGTCCTTGTCGGATTCTTCTTCCCGACGACAAAGTATATGGACTTTTTGTTCGGGTTCCGCACGACGGAATACGCCACTTTCGGCGATCTTTGGACGGGGGTCTTTCCCGTCTTTCCTTACGCTTGGATAGCCCTTGCCGCGGCGGCGGTCCTTTTCGTCCTCGGAGTAGGGTACGTCTCTTCCATTCTGACCCGCCATATCCGGGTTGGAAAACTGACTTTCCCTAACTTCTTCCGCTCGATCAACAACAACTTCTTTCCCGCGCTCACGGTGACGGCGTTCTTTCTTCTGACCGTCTTCGCCGCGCACGTTTTGTTCGTGTTGAACGCTTATATTTGGGTGCATTTGGCGTCCCGCCTTTTGGGTCTGGTGATGACGGTGCTCTTTTTCCTGCTGATCCTCATCGGTATGGCGTATCTGATGAGTTCCGCCACCCTTTGGCTCCCCTATATGAGTTTTACCGGGACGTACGTCTTCCGCGCGCTCGGGATAGCCTTTTATAAGTCGCGCAATCGCCAAAGACAGTTCTTCCTGCCCTGTCTTTTCGCCGTTGTCTTTGCCCTCGCCGCCGGACTCGCCGGGTACTATTGCCCCCTGTGGTACGTCGACGCGATCATCCATACCTTGGTCTATTCGGTGTCCCTCACCGTCATGGTGACGTTCACTATCATATCCTATTGCGAAGTGGAGTCCGTCCAGAGAGAGGATCTCTCGCGGCCCTTCTTCGGGAGGTAATATGCCCATTAAACATTCCCTGTCCATACTGGTCTGCAACTTCAAACTCGTCGCCAAGATCTTCGTGTTTTTCCTCGTGATCTTACTCGTCGTCGGCGGTCTCACCATCGGCGTCATGAAGCCCATCTTCGACGGATTCTTTACCGAACTGCAGACCAACGTCCCCATCACGGCGGAAGAATTCTTCAATCATCCCATCTTGTCGATGCAAAAGTACGTCGATATGTTCGGTGACTACCTGACCGGGAACGAGCACTTCGGACTGCAACTGTTCTATCTGTGGTTGATCATCGTCGTGACCGGCTTTTTGCTCCGTCTTCCCCTCCTCCCCGTCAGCAAAATATTGCACGGGAAGACGACCAGCGGATTTGATATGGGGCTCCTTAACGCCGTCGTCTCCACCATCGGACAAAACCTCCTCTATTCCGCCGTCAGCGCACTGGTACTCGGGACCGTGGACGTCGGCATATTGGTCGGATGCGGCTATCTTGCCGTCGCTTTGACAAAGGCGATCGGGCTCATCGCTCTGCCTATCGTCGCTCTCCTCGTCTTCATCCTGTACGCGGCGAGAATGAGCCTTTTCTGTCACTGGCTCCCCGAGATCTGCGCGCAGGAAAAAAAGAACGTCTTCCGCGCCTTCGCGACCTCCCTCCGCCCCACGGGTAAGAGATTCGTAAAAGACTTCATCTGTCTGTTCGTGCTGATCATAGCGGGTTGGTCCTTGGCGATTTTGACCGCTCTGCCCACCTTCGGCGCGGCGACCCTTCTGATCGTCCCCACGCTCTTTACGCTCTACTCGGCGATGTGCCTGTGCCTCAACTATTCCTACAAACAGCAGAAGTACTTCATCGACAACGGCGTCACCGTCTACAATCCCGTCAAAAAGTTCGAGACGGCAAACGAAACGCCCGACGAACAACAATGATCGGACGTTACCTGAAAAAACAAAAAGGGCTTGAACGATACGTTTAAGTCCTTTTTTATCGGTCGGTTATCTTGGCATAGGTGACAAATAGCGTATCTATACAGAAGAGCCCTATGGTATGGGACAGGTCACTCCCGAGATCCAAATGGACCTTGCAATAGTCCCCGACCGAAAGTGCGGTCTTTACGCCGGGCTTTTTGTAGGCGACCACCTTGTCCTCATTGTACAGATATCGAGTGGGTGTGTGTCCGAAAAAGACGCATTTATCGGAAAATGTCGCTTTTCTTTCCTTGAATCTTCGGTCAAAAAGGAGTTCTTCCGGCTGCGCTGCAGATGGATGGACGGGGACGCCCGATCGGAACGGGAGTCCGGCATGCACGCAAATGAAGTCCTCCTCTTCCAGATAGAAAGGCAGAGCGCGCATATCGTCCAAACTGTCTTGCGTCAACTCTTGCCCGTCCGAAACGTACCTCTCGCGTAGCCGTGCCAAAACTTCTTCCCGACCGAGCCCCCTCTCCTTATAGGCGTCCGCTTCGTGTAAAAGCGCCCACTCGTGATTGCCCATGATGCATCGGATGTTTTTTTGCGCGCGGATGAAATTCCACAGACGGATCGGTTCCTTCCCCTTGTCGATGACGTCCCCGCATATATATAGGACGTCCCTATCGGAAAACTTTACCGCGTCGAGCGCCGCGCGGAAGGCTTCGTACTCCCCGTGCGGATCGGAACAGACATATCTCATGATTCTCTCTCCAAGCGTTTATCGGTCGGTCCTCTCGGTCTTTTCCAACTCTTCTTCGATCTTTTTCAGTTTTTCACCGTAGTTGATCTTCTTCTTTTCGGTCTTGAAGAAGCTCATCACCGCCGTCTGAACGATGGTGACGAGTAAAAAACTGATCCCCGCGCCGATGGCGAGCATCGCCGTCAACTGCTTGATGGCGAGGTTTTTACTGACGAAGTGGACCACCGTACACACCGAAGAAATGAGCAATGCGCTGATAAAGATGGTGGGGACAGCCTCCTTGGCGGCGGCGACGGCGCACTCCCGTCCGGTAGCGAACTCGCTCCGCTTCTTTTCAAAGGTATTGGCGAGCAAGATCGCGTAGTCCACCGTCACGCCCAACTGGATCGACGAGATGATGACGTATGTGATAAAGTTGATCGTCTGCCCGGCGAGATACATAATGGAAAGATTGAGCCAAATGCCCAGTTCGATGATGGCGACCAGGATCAGACTCTTTAACGGATTTCTCAAAAGTACGGTGACGATCAAAAAGATGATGACGACGGCGGCAATGGTGACGCGTAAAAAGTCGATCGGGGTCGCCTTGGCGAGATCGGAAGAGCCGGTGATGAGCCCGATGGAATAGCCGTCTTTGCCGAAATACTTGGTCCTGACGGAAGAAACGTAGTCGTAGGTCGCAAGCGCGGCGTCGTCTTCGCAACTGCCGGACACGCCGATGGTATACAGGGTGTACCACTTGTCTCCCACCTTGGCAAAATACGTCGCAAGACTACTGAGATCGAAGTCGCCAAGCAGTGCGTCGTAGTCCACTTCGTCGAGGTCGAGCCCGACGAGATAGTTATAGGTGGACTCGGGGAGCCCGTTTTCGATCAGCATCTCTTTGACGGACTCCGTCTTGAGCATCGCGACGGCGCTTTTTACGTCCGCGGTGACCGACGAACCGTCTCGCGTCCGGGACAATTCCAACGCCGCTTTCAGAGCGACCGGGTCGAGTCCGTCCACCTGCGAAAAGACGCTGATAATGCCGCTGATTTTTCCTTTCGGGTCGGCTTTCAGGTCCTCGATAAAGTCATAATGGGTGCCCGAAACGGTATCGAGCGGGACCGCCATGATCATCTGATTGCCCAAGTCCTCGGCATAGATCTCCTCCGGGGTGTCGATCGACTTGTCGTACATCTCGAGATAGCTGTATCGGAGTTTGCTCTGACCGAAATAGGCGGGGACGAACATAGCCACCGCCACGACGACGAGGACGATACGCGCCCACACCGAAAAGCGAGCGACGGGTTGGACGACTTTGTCCTTGCTTAAGCCGGAAAAACCGGGCTTCTTTTTTTCGATCCTCTCGTTGAGTTTTTTCGTGAAGTCGTGGGAGGTCCGCTGCATCAATCGGTCGCACACGAGCGTGAGAATGGGCTGTAGGACCAATATGGTCAAGATGGACGTCGCCACACCTTTAATGATCACGCCGGCAATGTCCGCTCCGATCCGAAAACGCATAAAGAACAGCGCGGCGAACCCGCCCATCGTGGTCAGACCGCTGGCGAGGATAGAACCCGTCGCCTCCGGCACCGCGCTCCGGGTCGCGGAAAGAGGATCGGCGTCCCGTCTCCTCTTCTTGTACGCGTGCATATAGAAGATGGAGTAGTCGAGCGTGATGGCAAGTTGCAGCACCGCCCCGGTCGAAAAGCTGATGACGCTGATGGACGGATAGAGATAGTTGACGCCCATACTGATCAGGATCCCGACGGCAAGGGAAGTCAGAATGATCAAGGGGTCGATAAAACTGGACGTCGTCAAAAGCAGAATGATCACCACGGCAAGGACCGCGTAGATCAAAAAGTACGGGATCTCCTTGAGAGAGTCCTCCATAAGACTCTGCGCCGTCTCCGTCATGCCGGACGAGGCGTACTCTCTCCCGGAGAGTTTTGCCTTGATCCCGTCCATCAGATCGTAGGCTTTTTGCGTGCTGGGCGAGTAGTCGATCATAAGGACCAGCGCGTAGTCGTAGTCCTCCGTCCCCTCCACGGGGCGCTTCAGATAGTCGCGCAGTCCCTCGGTCCTGATCTTCATATCGAGCAAACCGAAGAGGTCTGCGTAGTCGCTTAGTCCCAGGCTCTTTAACGCGTCCTCGTTGAGCGCGGCGCGGAGTTTGTCGATCTCCTCTTCCGAAAAGGGGATCTCCGCGTCCTCGATTTTTTGCTGGATCGTCTCCATCGCTACGGCGTCTTCCACCCAAAGGAGGCGGTTGAGCCCCGGAGTCTCTTTGATCTCCGCGACGACGGAGCGGAGTTCGGGATCGTCCTCCTTGCCCCGTACGATGATGATGCCGTCCCCTCGCACGCCGAAATTCGTCTGCAAAAAGGTCAGACCTTTCTGCGTGTCGAAGTCCTCGTCGAGATAACTCATCATATCGGAGTTGACTTTGTTTTCATCGACGGTCAAAAAGACCGTCCCCAATATCCCCAGCGCAAGGAGTACCCCGAATACGACGAGTACGACGCCCTTGTTCTTTAATAAAAAATCGACTATCTTTTTCAAAACGTATCTCCGTAATATGTACTTACTCTTTATATACTACAATAAAAATTGACCTTCGGCAAGGTTTTTACACCGACCGACGTTTCCCGCGTCCCTTGACTTGCAGTAGCGGGTGGGAAAACATCGGCTTCATCTTGTCGAAGAACAACAACAGCCCCGGCAGGACGAACAGCACCAAAAGGTAGCTGATGAACGTCCCCCGACTCATCAACATCGCCATCTCCCGCACCAAAAGATTGTTACTGACGTAAAAGATGGACAGACACACCCCGATCATGATGCTCGCCGCCGTGGTGATCGCCGGAAAAGCGGACTCGACCGCCATGACGATCGCTTCCTTTCGGTCGAAGAACCGCGCTTTTGTCTCCTCGAAGCGCGTAGTGAGAAGGATGGCATAGTCCACCGTACATCCCAACTGGACCGAACTGATGATGATGTAGATCATAAAATTGATCGGTCTATCTATGATCGTATTCAGGGAGACGTTGAGCCAGATGGCAAGTTCTATCAAAGCGACGGTCAAAAGCGACTTTCGCACCGACTTTAACAGGACGCACATGACCAAAAGGATGATCGCTATGCTGACCAAGGTCACCCGCAAGAAGTCCCCCGGCGTCACGCCCGCCATATCGGCGACCCCGGTCAAGACGCCCAAAGGATAACTCTCATCAAAGTACGCGTCCAAAGTCTGTTCCAGATGCGCGTGAGTGGCGAAAGCGCCTTCGTCCTCGGTGTCTCCCGAGATCCCCACCAGATACAGCGTGTAGATCTTTCCGTCCTTGTAGGAAAACAGCGTCCTGACGAGTTCGTTCTCGCTGACGATAGGGTTGTTCAACAGGTCTTTGAGTCGCTCCTCCTCCATCGTCAGGACGGAATATGCGCCCATCACCGAATCGATCTTTGCGTCGGTCAAAAGCTCTTGCATAAAGTCCTTATGCGTGCCCGTCTTCGTCTCCAACGGCACGGCGATGATGACCTGATTTTGCAGCTCTGCCGCGAGGACTTCCTGCGGGGTCGATTCCGTCGGCTCATCATAGATCTTGAGATAGGAGAAATGTACGTTCGCCTGTCCGATAAAGGCGGGTATCAACAATAAAAGGGCGGCGACGGAGAGGACTGTGCGCGCCTTGACGGCGCCTTTGGCAAACGGCTCCACGTTGAGACGGAGGCGTCTATGAGAGGTCTTTGTCAATATCTTGTCGAAATAGATCAAGAAACAGGGTTGTAAAAACAGCACCGTCACAATGCTCATCGCCACGCCTTTTATTATAACGTTGGCTAAGTCGGCGCCGATCGTAAAGCGCATACAATACAGCGCGGCGAACCCGCCTATCGTCGTCAATCCTCCGCAGAGTACGTTTGTAAAAGTCCGCGGCAACGCCGCCTTGACCGCCGAAAGCGGATCGGACCTATCCCGCTCCTCCCGATAGGTATGCAAAAGAAAGATGGCGTAGTCCATCGTAATGCCCAGTTGCAACACGCTGCTCGCGGCAAAACTGATGATGGAGACGTCGGGCAAGAGGTAGTTGGTGCCCATGTTGATGAGGACGGCGACGCCGAGCGTCAAAACAAGCAAAATCGGATCAAGAAAACTGTCGGTGGACAAAAAGAGAATGACGAGCACAACGATCACGGCAAAGATCAGATAGTAGGGCACTTCGGCAAGGGTCTCGTGCATGACCGTGTCGGCAAGAGCGGTCATCCCGGATATCGCCACCGAACGACCCAGGTTTTGCCCGAGTTCTTGCCGGATCTGCGCGTGCACGTCGAACGCTTCTTGCGTAGAGGGCGAATAATCGAACAGCACCAACAGGACGTAGTTGTACCCGACTACCCGACCATCCTTATCGATTATCGGGCGACGGAGATAGTCCTTGACTTCGTCGGTGTCCACTTGTTCGTCCAGTCCGAAGAGCCGTCCTATAAAGGAGTCCACCAGTCTGTCGGCATTCTCCACGTCTCCGTACCAAAGGAAGGTGGTCACCCCATCGATCCGCTTCAGTCGTCCGACGGCGGAGGCAAGCTCCCGATCGTCCTCCGTCCCCTCGACGACGACGAAGGCGTCCCCTTCGACGTCGAAGTTCTCTTTCAAAAAAGCGATCCCATCGGCAGTGTCGCTGTCGGCGGGCAGATAGACGAGCATATCGGAGTTGATCTTGCCGCCGAAGATGACGAAATAGGTCGCCACTCCCGACAAAACCGCCAAAAGGAGAAAGAACGCGACGATCCAAGCGCGCCTCTTGACGATAAACTCCGACAGCTTTTTCATAACGGCAAAGGCTACTCGACGGTGACCGACTTGGCAAGATTCCTCGGTTTGTCGATGTCGCAACCTTTGGCGCGGGCAATATAGTATGCGAGGAGTTGGGTCGGGATGACGCTGATGATCGGATACAAGTCCTCGTTGACGTCGGGGAGTTTGATACGATAGTCGCTGACGGCGGCGATCGCCGGGCGGTCGTAAAAAGGCGTGATGGCGAGGACGTTCGCTCCGCGGGACTTGACTTCTTCCAGTCCCGACGCGGACTTGGTGACCAGCTCTTTTTGCGTGACGAGAGCGATGACCAGTACGCCCTCTTCGATGAGAGCCAAAGTCCCGTGCTTGAGTTCTCCGGCGGGGTACGCCTCGCAATGGATATAGCTGATCTCTTTAAGTTTCAGGCTCCCTTCCATGGCAGTACAGTAGTCCAAACCGCGCCCTATGTAAAACACGCTCTTGCGGGTATAGTTCTTATTGGCGAAGCGCGCCACTTGCGGAGCCACCTTAAGGGTACGCGCGGCGATCTCCGGCAGGGCGTCGATGTCCGCCTGTAGATTTTTGTATGCGAACTCGTCAATCTCCCCTCTGAGACGGGCGAGATCGAGGACGAAGAGCAAAAAGACCAGGCACTGGCAATTATACGCCTTGGTGCTGGCGACGGCAACTTCGGGTCCGGCGGAAGTGAAGAGCGCATAGTCGCTCGATCGGACCATACTGGAGGTCTCCACGTTGCAGATCGTGAGGGTCTTTCCGCCGAGATTGCGGACCATATTCTGACAGACGAGGGTGTCCGCCGTTTCTCCGGACTGACTGACGGTGATGGTCAGCGTCCTGTCGTCCACCTTGGGATCGCCGTATCGGAATTCGCTCGCCGCTTCGCTGGTGACGTCGATTTTTTTGAGGTATTTTTTGATCATTCTCTCCCCGTACAGTCCGGCGTGTAAAGCCGTCCCGCACGCGACCACGTTGATGCGGCGGATGCGTCTGAGATACTTTTTGTCGATCCTGTTAAAGGCGCCGTTTCTGTATGTTGCGATGGC
The DNA here is from genome assembly GCA_017476265.1 of Clostridia bacterium. Classification (GTDB taxonomy): domain Bacteria; phylum Bacillota; class Clostridia; order Christensenellales; family DTU072; genus CAG-1782. Next base: position 3,217 of record JAFVAC010000112.1, on the reverse strand, counting down.
GTTTGCCAATGCCGTCGGGATCTCCTTGATCTCCTTGTCCATATAGCACTCGAAGTCTTTCCGATCGCTCTCTTCCAGACTGCCGAGGGCGATGAACTTGGCTTCGACGTCGTTCCCGTCGAAATCGAAGAGTTCGACTCTGCCTCTTTCGACTTTTGCCACCTGTCCGTTTTCCAAAACGACGACTTCGGTCAAGAACTTTTGAATGCTGTTGATGTCCGAGCAGATAAAGCCGTCGCTTTCGGTCACGCCGACAACGAGCGGATTGTCCTTGCGGACGGCATACAGTACGTCGGGATCGTCGGCGCAGATGATACCGATTGCGTACGCCCCTTTGAGCCGGGCGGTGGCGTCGAGGACGGCGCGTTTGACGTCGCCGTGATCGAGACTCTCCAAAAGATGCGCGATGACTTCGCTGTCCGTCTCGCTGGTGAATACGACGCCCTTTTTCTGAAGTTCGTCCTTGATCTCGAGGTAGTTTTCGATGATGCCGTTGTGTACGACGGCAAAGCGGGAGTTATAACTGACAAAGGGATGCGCGTTCCTGTCGGCGGGACAGCCGTGCGTAGCCCAACGGGTATGCCCGATGGCAAGATGTCCCGAGACCGGAGTCTTCAACAATTCTTTTTCCAGATCGGCGATCCTTCCTTTGGTCTTGACGAGATCGAACTTCTCCCCCGACCAAACGGCGATACCGCTGCTGTCATAACCACGGTACTCCAGATACCGCAAGCCTTGAATAATTACGTCCGGCGCGTTTCTATTGCCGACGTAACCGATGATTCCGCACATAGATACTCCTATATATGGAATATAGTATATCATAATTTTATACGATGTGCTATAATTTACTGGACATTTTCCGATTTTTGGTTTATTATAATAGAAGCGGTGCTGGTATGGCTCAGTAGGTAGAGCAGTTCACTCGTAATGAACAGGTCATCAGTTCGAATCTGATTACCAGCTCCAAAAAATCTCGTCGACATTTTCGGCGAGATATTTTTTATCCAAATCGAAGCGGAGCGAAGTTTTGGCATAACATCGCCGCTTGCGGTGCATATCATCAGCGATAGATGCATATCATCACGCCGCAAGGCGTGTATTCATTCGCTTCGATTTGACGATATACAACACTTCGTGTTGATGATATACACGATCATATCGTGATGATATACACGCTTTCGCGTGATTTTTTCCGGAAATATAATATGCGAGGAACTCGCAATTCATGCACTTTTTAGTGCTACTCCTAATGAATTGTCGCTACGCGACGTGAATTGACGCTTTTTGCATCATGAATTGGGGCGTGTGCGCCCCATGAATTCTCGCATTTTTTTGCAAAATGCTCCATTATGGAAGCGACCCCTTTAACCAAGGAGCCGCGATTTTATTATCCATAATGCAATTTTTACAAAAAATTGCAATTCATGACGTCCTTGTGACGTCAATTCATGGCGATAGCCAATTCATGCGAGGGACTCGCAATTCATAACGCACGTTCATGGCGACTTGTCGCCATATTATGCGAGGAACTCGCAATTCATGGACTGCCGTAAAGCGGGATCTATTCCCCTTTTATCTCCTCCAAAAATCTCTCTTCATCCCAGATCTCGATGCCGAGTTTTTGCGCCTTAGCGAGTTTACTGCCCGGATCCGCCCCCACGATGACGAGGTTGACGGCTTTCGACACGGAGTCGGCGATCTTGCCGCCTAAACTTGCGATGATCTCTCCCGCTTTGGAGCGCTTGTAGGACTGAAGACTCCCGGTCAAAACGACCGTCCTGCCCGAAAACTTTCCCTCCGCCCTTTCCTCTTGGCGGAACGTGATGCCTCTCGACAAGAGTTCTTGCACGAGTTTTTTGTTCTGCTCGCTTTCGAAAAAGCTCGCCACGTTGTCGGCGAGGATCTCGCCGAAGTCCTCTAAAGTCAATAGCTCCGAACGATCCGAAGCGGCGATATTTTCCAACGTATCAAAGGTATCGGCAAGTTGCTTTGCCGCCTTTTTCCCTATCCCCGGGATCCCTAATGCGAAGACAAAGCGTTCCAAAGTCGTCGTTTTCGATTTCTCCAGCGACTTAATGAGGTTGTCGGCTTTTTTGTCCTTGAAGCCATCCAGTTTCAACAGGTCTTCTTTTTTTAGGTCGTACAGTTGATACGGGTACTTGACGCCGAGTTCGTTATATAACAGTTCGGCGGTTTTTTCCGAAAAGCCGTCTACGTCCATACAGGGGCGGGAGGCGAAGTGGTCCAGCGCACTGACGATCGCGGGGGCGCAGTGCTCGGCGTTGCTACAATACAAAAAGGCTCCCCTCTCCTCGATCGGCGACCCGCAGGCAGGGCAGACAACGGGCTTTTTGATCTCCTCGCTGTAGTCGTACGCCTCGGCGAGTCCCGTTATTTCGGGAATGACGTCGTTACTCCTGCGAATAAAGACGCGCGAGCGGAGTTTGACGCCCTTCTTTTCGATGTCGGAATAGTTATTGAGGGTGGCGCGCTGTACCGTGACGCCCATCAAATCCACGGGGTCTAAAATGGCGAGCGGATTGATCCTGCCCGTCCTCGAGACCTGCCAAACGACTTCTTTCAGTTCGGTCGTGGTCTCCTCCGGCTCGAACTTGTACGCGAGCGCCCAACGGGGGAACTTATCTGTGAACCCCAATCCCTCGCGTAAGGTAAAGTCGTCGATCTTCATGACCGCGCCGTCGATCAGAAAGTCCAGCGTATCGCGCTTTTCTTCGATCTTTTTTAAGCCTTTGATAAGCGACTTTTCGTCGGTGACGATCGAAAAAGCGTCGTCGATCAAAAAGCCCTGTTCCTCCAAAAAGGCGTGGACCTCGGTCTGTGTGGAAAAGGCTCTCTCGCTGTAGCCCACGTTGTACGCGACAAAATCGAGATTCCTCGAAGCGGTGACCTTCGGGTCCAGATTGCGGATGGCGCCGGCGACGCCGTTGCGGGCGTTCTTTAAGGGCGTATCCGCCGTCTCGTTGTACTTGGCGAGCGCGGACAGACGCATGATCCCCTCGCCCTGGATCTCGATCTCCCCCTTGTACTCGATTCGCAGAGGGATGGTCTTGATGGTGCGCGCCTGCGCCGTTACGTCTTCGCCCTTTTCTCCGCTCCCTCTCGTCGCGGCGGTGACGAGCAGTCCGTCCCGATAAGTAAGGGACAGCGTAAGCCCGTCGAATTTATGATCCAACGTCATCTTGGTAAAACTCCC
>JAFVAC010000111.1 GCA_017476265.1 Clostridia bacterium | reverse complement strand
ACGTGTGATCTTCCGATGTAGGGGTCACCAATCAAAAAAAAGCCTATCAACCGATCGGCTTTTTTTGATGCCTCTACGGGAGTCGAACGGGCGGAAAAGACGACACCACAGTGCGGTGTCGTCCCGCACCGGCCTGTCGGCGAGCGATAGCGAGAGTGCGAGGGAATCCCGTAGGGGTCACCAATCAAAAAAAAGCCTATCAACCGATCGGCTTTTTTTGATGCCCCTACGGGAGCGCACCCATTATGGGTGCGCAAATTTGCCGCAGGCAATTACGGCGAAGCAAAACATAAAAAGATGTCAAAATTAAAAATTCACAAATCAAGAATGCGCGTTATCAAACCATTCCTTAACGTCAGAAGGCAGATCGTCGGGGATCAATGCGGCGAGTCGGTTTTCATTTCCGTCATGGATCGCGGTATCATAGTACCAGCACTTGAATTTCAGCATATCAAGCGTTTTTTGTAGCATTAACAATTCGTTTTCCACGACCGTTTTTCTTGTTTCGAAGAGTTTTTTCCTGTCGGGGTACGTTGACGGACCTTCGACGCACCACGACATAAATTGTTTGATATCCTTGATCTCAAGTCCCGAGAATTTCAGGCATTTTATCACCCGTAACGCTTCCAATTCGCGCTCGCCGAATTTGCGGATGCCGGATTGCCGCTCCATACCGGGAAACAAACCTTCTTTATCATAATAACGCAGCGTTGAAATGGGCAAATCGAACATTTTCGACACTTGACCGATCGTATACATAAAAATGCGCCTCCAAGTTTTTGAAAAACCCTTGACATAAAGTCAAGTTTAGGTATTACACTGTAATTATATCGCAAGAATGCAAAATATCAATACCTTTTGGAGGAAAACACTCATGCAGACATCGGACAATTTACAACTCACGCAGGAATGGGACAAGGTATATCCCAGAGACGAAGCGGTCGATCACAAGAAGGTCACATTCAAAAACCACTTCGGGATCACCCTCGCGGCAGATATGTTTTTCCCGAAATCATATACCGGGAAATTGCCCGCGGTTGCCTGCTGCGGAGCGTTCGGCGCCGTCAAGGAACAGCACTCCGGTCTTTACGCGCAAGAGATGGCAAAAAGGGGGTTTTTGACGATCGCGTTTGATCCGTCCTTTACAGGAGAGTCGGGCGGTGAACCGCGCTATATGAATTCTCCGGATATCAACGTCGAAGATTTTCAGGCGGCGGTCGATTTTTTATCCGTTCAAAAGAACGTCGATCCCGAAAAGATCGCCGTCATCGGAATATGCGGTTGGGGCGGGATGGCGCTTCAGACCGCGTGCGTCGATACGCGCATCAAAGCCACAGTCGCAATAACCATGTACGATATGTCGCGGGTTATGGGAAACGGATATTTTGACGCGGCGGACAATGAAGAAGCGAGATATCAAGCTCGGGTCGCCGTCAATGCGCAACGGACGGAAGACTATAAGAACGGAACATATAAGCTCGGCGGAGGGACGATCGATCCGAGTATAGAAGACGCCCCCGGGTTCGTAAAGCAATACGCGCAATATTACAGAGTCCGCGCTTACCATCCGCGCTCGTTGAACAGCAATAACGGGTGGAACGTGACCGCAAGCACGTCCCTGATGAACACGAGGCTTTTGACTTATGCGTCGGAGATCAGAAGCGCAGTGTTGCTCGTCCACGGTGAAAAGGCGCACTCCAGATATATGAGCGAGGACGCATTCAAGTTGTTGAAAGGAGAAAACAAAGAGCTTGTGATCATACCCGGCGCCAATCATTGCGACCTTTACGACGGAGGAAAAGGAAACTTTATTCCGTTTGATAAGATAGAATTGTTTATCAAGTCAAATTTGAAATGAGAAAGATCCTGACTTTTACACTTGTCGTCTTTATGCTGCTCGTCTGTTTATCGGCGTGCGGCGACGAGAACACGTCGTCGGTATCGGACGCAACCTCTCCGAAAGCCGACGAACAGCCGACCTCGGAAACAGCCGACCCGTCGGAAGAAAGCAAACCCGCGCAAACAGAGGAGGATCCGGGAATGAAAGCGTTAACAATGAAAATCGGTGGCACGAAGGTCTCCGTGGGCTGGGAAGAAAACGCATCCGTAGAGGCGCTTACGGAGTCGGTAAAAGACAAACCGCTGACGATACAGATGTCCATGTACGGCGGTTTCGAGCAGGTCGGATCGATCGGAAAGAGCCTGCCGCGAAACGACGCGCAGACCACGACGCAAGCCGGAGATATCGTACTCTATTCCGGCAATCAAATCGTGATCTTCTACGGTTCTAATTCATGGGCTTATACAAAACTCGGACATATAACGGATAAGAACGCGGCGCAAATGCGGGAATTACTCGGCAACGGGAATGTTATCATCGAACTTTCTTTAGAATAAGGCGTAACATACAATCACACCAACGATACGTATGAATCTCTTCACGGAATCAACAAACATGCGTACAAAACCGTTTGACAAACGAGACTTTTTCGAGTAAAATGAATTCCGTACCCAAAGACCCAACCTACGGAAGCATAGCTCAGCTGGGAGAGCATCTGCCTTACAAGCAGAGGGTCACAGGTTCGAGCCCTGTTGTTTCCACCAGCGAAAAAAGTCGACATTTTGTTGTCGACTTTTTTCAATATTTACCTTTGTTTCCATCAAAATTTGGGGGTTTAGCAATAAAAGGGCTAATAAATGAAACTCTTAACATGCAAGAAAGGGTTGTAGCATTGTTTGTTTTAGTTCGTTATGATATAATAATGAAGTCAAATATGACGAAGGAGAATGTAATTGAGTTATATAGATACAGTGCGTAAATACTGTGAAAAACATAAATATGAACTGCTTGAAGTGGCGAATGTTAAAGAAAAAGAGTTTGCAGATTACATACTTGGGAATATTGAAAAAAATATGAATTCCTGATATAATTAATTATATTAATTTTTGCTCGAGGATAACAACTCCGAAACAGAGAAATAAATACGAAATAAATCTTTTAGAATGAAAGAGGTGCCGCGGTTGCGACACCTCATATTGTTTTGTGAGATCAAAAGGGATTATTCTTTCGGTTCGTCCTTTGCTTCGGGAACGATCTTCTTCGGTTCGTCTTTGTCTTCTTTCTTCTTTTTGAAGAGGAAGAACCAAAGCAGGAAGCATACGATCGCAACGAACGCTACACATCCGATCACGATACCCGCGATCGCACCTCCGGAAAGCTTTTTATTTGCTTTTGCTTCCAGTTCGGCGTAGGTTGCTTCCGCCGTCGTCAACGTCTCGTAGTTGTCGACGAGCGGTTTTTGAGCGTCGGTAAGTCCGTCGTATCCTTCTCTTGCCGCTTCGATCGCGTCTTTGCTGTCGGGATATTTCACTTCGCCGATGGCGACGATAAGGTCTTTGACTTCCTGCGCCCTTTGTTGATTGCCCAGTCCGACGTAGATCGTTTCCGAAACGACGATGGTATCCACTTCGTTTTCCGTCAGATAGTTGTCAACGATGGCTTTTTGTGCGTCGGTCAAACCGTTGTACGCTACTTTTGCGGCGTCGATCTTGCCTTTGCTCGTTTCGGTGTATTCTACCGTTCCAATAGCGTTGATAAGCGCAATGACTTCCGCCGCCGCAAGATTGTTGGCGTGGAGGGTAGTGTACGTGGCTTCCGCCGTCGTCATCGTGGGAATGTCTTCGGCAATGAGCGCCTTTTGTTCGTCGGTAAGCCCTTCATACGCTTCCAACGCCGCGTCGATCTTGTCTTTGCTGCTTTGCGTGTCTTCTACTTCGCCGATCGCCTCGATCAAAGCTTTCGCTTCCGCAACTTTGTACGCGCTTTCCGCCGCCGCAAGGTCGGCAAGGTCGTCAACCAGTGCTTTCTGCGCTGAAGTCAATTCGTCGTATGCTTTCCTTGCCGCGTCGATCGCTTCTTTGCTCTCGGGATATGTCACAGGCATGGGAATCGCGTCGATCAAAGCATCCACCGCATCCGCGACGTCATTGTCCGCCTTCAGTCCCGCATAGGTAGCCTCGGCGGCTTCAAGATCGTTGAGATCCTCCACGAGTGCCTTTTGCTCGGGAGTGAGCGCATCGTACGCCTCGCGAGCGGCATCGATCGCTTCTTTACTGCTCGGATAAATCACAGGATCGGGGATCGCGTTGATCAAGGCATCGACGGCGTCCGCCGCTTCCTCGTTTCTCTTTGCGATCAAAGCATCGGAAAGATCATTCACGATCGCCTCGATGGCTTCCTTATTTTTTTCGAGGGTCTTGTTCTCGTCATAGGTCAGAGCGTCGATAGCATCTTTCGCGTCCGCGATGAGCTTTCCGCACGCGGTGCTGTCGCCATCCTCCGCAAGGGCGTCGGCGGCATTCTTTTGCGGTGCCTTATATGCCTCGAATGCGTCCTTGTCGCGTTGCAAGTCGAGCGCGTCGGCAAGGTCGCTCACGATTTTGTCGATCGCAGCCTTGTTTTCGTCAAGGCTCTTCTCCTCGTCGTAATCCAAGTTTTCTATCTCGGCTTTTGCTCCCGCGATCAAGTCTGCACACGCCGCGCTGTCGGATTCCAAAGCAAGTGCGTCCGCGGATTCTTTCGAAGGAACTTTATACGCTTCGAAAGCCTCTTTGTTGCGTTGCAGAGCAAGTGCGTCCGCAAGGTCGGCGATTATACCGTCGATGATCGCTTTGTTTTCGGCCAAAGTCTTTTCTTCGTCATAATTCAGCGCGTCGATATCGTTTTTCGCATTCGCGATCAGGTCATCGCAAGCCGCGCTGTCGGATTCCAAAGCAAGTGCGTCCGCGGATTCTTTCGAAGAAACTTTATACGCTTCGAAAGCCTCTTTGTTGCGTTGCAGAGCAAGTGCGTCCGCAAGGTCGGCGATTATACCGTCGATGATCGCTTTGTTTT
>JAFVAC010000110.1 GCA_017476265.1 Clostridia bacterium | reverse complement strand
TTATCTATCTCGTGATGGTTGCGCAGTTCCAGTCGCTGAAGTCGCCGTTTATCATTATGTTTACCATACCGCTCGCCTTTACGGGCGGGATCGGCGCGATGTTGATCGCAGGACTGCCGATGAGCGTGATGTCGATGATGGGACTCATTGTCCTCGTCGGCGTCGTGGTCAACAACGGCATCGTCTTTGTCGATTATTGCAATCAACTGGTCAAAAAGGGCGTAGATAAAAAGACCGCGCTCATTCGCACCGGGATGGATCGTTTGCGTCCGATCCTTATGACCGCGCTCACGACCATCGTAGCGCTCATCATTATGGCGGCGGACGGCAGAGAGAGCGCGGCAATGCTCCGTCCTCTTGCCGTGACGGCGATAGGCGGGATGGTATTTTCCACCTTCTTGACCTTGTTCGTCGTGCCAGTAGTATACGACCTCATGAACAGAAAGATACGGCGCACCGCTCGTGACGAGGCGATCGAAAAAGTGGACGCCCTTTCCGACGGAGATGACGGACTCGAGGACTGGGACGAATCGAACGCGACCTTCGTCCGCAATCTTTTGAGTACGCCCACCCGCTCGCCCAAACCGACTGTCGATCCGTCGGAGGTCGCGTCCGATGCGGATCCGCAGGAAGATACGCCCGAGTCCGTCGAAGTCGAAGACGGGACCGCAGAGGCGACTGTTTTGTCAGAGAAAGGGGAACGCAGGGGACCCGAAACAAAGGAAAGCAGACCCCAAAATGCAATATTGCAGGAAATAAAACGTCGTCGGAAAGAACTCTTTCCGGAGGAGGACGAGTGATGAAAAAACGGACAGAAAAAAACAGCACGCCCGCTTTGCCCGTCCTTGATTCCGGTCGCCGAGCGACCTCTGCGACCGTCACGATGGCGATCGGCTCGGTCATCAACTTAGGCCTCTTTTTGACAAAACTGTACGTCGGGCTCTCCGCCAACAGCCTCGCCGTCCTCGGCGACGCCATCAACAACTTGTTCGACTCTTTGACCTGTATCATTGCGGTGATCAGCTTTTTGTTCGTCAAAAAGAAGTCCCGCGAGTCCCTTCCGTACGGTTACGGCAGGATGGAGTATCTTGCCGACTTTTTGATGTCCGTAGTCGTCTGTATCGCCGGCGGCGCATTGGCGTATCTGTCGATCGAGCGACTGACTTTGCCGTATTTGATGACCTTTACTTGGCTGTATTTCGGGATCGTCGCGGGGACCGTCCCAGTCAAGATTTTCCTCGCGTGGTTCTATCGTTTTCGGAACAGGCGCATAAAAAGCGGCGTTCTTTCCGGCGCGATGCTGGACAGTATAGCCGACGTCGGCGTCACCGTCACGACTTTGATCGGCTTTTTGCTCTTCCGATATTCCGGTCTTCGCATCGACGGCGTCTTTGGAATGATAGTAGCCGTCGTAGTCGTCGTCAACGGGGCAAAACTCCTCGTCTCGTCGGTCAAAGTCCTCTTGGGCGGACCTCTCGATGAGGATAGCAGGGCGGTATTGGAGGAGATCTTGTCCGCCTTTCCTTTGATAGGCGAGGTGACGAGCGCCCACATCCATCGATACGGCTCTACCTATAACGAATTAGTTTTGGAAGTGGTATTGACCGAAAACGTAACTTGTGATATACTGATTACTACCATCGACGAAATTCGTCAAACAGTCAAGTCCCGTTTGGGATGGGAAACAAAAATTTGTATCGTGAGAGGTAAAACACAGTGAGTCAAGCAGTCGCAGTCAAGAAGAAAAAGAAGCGTAGCGCCGGCAAAAAGGCGTTGATCGCGATCATTACCATCGTGCTTATCTTAGCCATCATCGCCGGAGTCTTCGTGCTGATCGGCTATATCGGAAATAAGGCGAACACCGAGCATGCGCGGTCCCTTTTGACGGTCACGCAAGAGGATCCTTTGGCTGCGCCCGTCCTGGACGAGGAGACCGGGTACTACACCTTTACTTGTGACCGTACCTTTAAGGTTCTCCAGTTGACCGACGTCCACATCGGCGGTGGACCCCTCTCGATCCGAAAGGACGGTTTGGCGATCGACGCCGTCTACAAGATGGTGCAGATGACCCGACCCGACCTCATCATCATCACCGGCGATATGGCGTATCCCGTGCCGTACGCAAGCGGCAGTTTCAACAACCTCAATCCCGCTAAGATCTTCGTCGAAATGATGGAGTCCATCGGCGTCTATTGGACCATCGCCTACGGCAACCACGATACCGAAGCCTACGCGTTCTATACCAGAGAGCAGATCTCCGAATACTATTCGTCCATTTCCTATAATAAGAACGAAAAGTCCCACTGCCTCTTCTACGAAATACCCGAAGACGAGAAGGTAGACGGCTGCGGGAACTATTTCATCAACGTGAAAAACTCCGCCGGCATCATCACGCAGTCCTTTATCGTGTTCGACTCCCATTCCTACAAGACGGGCTTCTTGCGCGACTATGACAATATCCACCCGAACCAGATCGAGTGGTACAAGTCCGAGATCGCCCGTCTCGACGCGATCAATCGTAGCCACGGAGCGACGAAGCTCTTCAAGTCGATGGCTTTCTTCCACATTCCTTTGACCGAAATGCAGGACGCATTTGACGAACTGACCGACAGCGGAGCGAACAAAGCCGCCAACGGGAACTATATCTTCAGCGACAGCGCCAATACGAAATATCTGTACGGCAACATCGCCGAAAAGCCGGACAGCTCGGGCGCGGTCGTCTATAGCGGCACCGGAGACGACGACGTGTACGAGACGATGCAGGAGATCGGCAGTACCCAAGCGGTGTTCTTCGGGCACGACCATATCAACAACTTCGCCGTCTTGTACAAAGGGAACGTGGAGGAGGAAGACAGCGAATATAACGGCGACGTCTACGACGACTACATTCAGTTGACTTACGGCATGAGTATCGACTATCTCGCGTACTTCGGCATCGCCAAAAAGACCGCTCAGCGCGGCGGCACTGTCATCGAAGTCGCTCCCGACGGCTCTTTCGTCTCCTACGCCAAGCGTTTGATCGACGGCAAGGAGTACCGCACGCCCGAAGATTGGAACGAGATCAATAAGTAATTTTTCTTCGACAATCTATCGACAATCGATTGCCAAACGAAAAAAAATGTACTATAATAGGGTACGCAACTGAATCCAAAGCCGACCTTATCGACCATAGTAGGTCGGCCGATACGGAGAGATGTCCGAGGGGTCGAAGGAGCACGATTGGAAATCGTGTGTACCTCAAAAGGGTACCGTGGGTTCAAATCCCACTCTCTCCGCCACAGACAAAAAACCGCCATTTTTGGCGGTTTTTGTTTGAAATGAGACCATAACGAGTGGGATTTGAACGGGCGGAAAAAGACGACAACACAGTGCGTTGTCGTCCCGCCCCGGCCTGTCGCAAGGCGGTAGCCTTGGTGCGAGGAAATCCCACTCTCTCCGCCAATAGACAATCATACGAAACAGAATGACAATTTTGTTTCGTATTTTTATTTATGGGATTGCTTTGGAATTGTAGTGAATTTTGAGCGACCTAAGATAAATAATTCTGGTTGGCAAAACTGGAAAACTCAAAAAAGAGATAAGTATGGAAATTTTTGCAAATAATATAATAGTTTAGCGTATTGCTAAACCATTTTTCATTTAATTAGTTTTTCAAATGCATTGGCATTTAATATTGTATTAGAAATAAACTTACCTTTATAAAAATTTGCCCAGTTATTAAATATACAAGGAGCATTTTTTGCTTTATTTAAAGTATCAATTTTTACAAAGTTTAGTTTAATGTTTTTGCCCTTTGCGTAATCTGACAATTCCTTAACTTCATACTCAACATAAGGACATTCATTACTATAATATATCGTAAAATCCTTATTTTCAATTTCCATTTTTCTGGCAGTATCGTTAAATTTAGGTGTTGGGGTGTTATCAAATTGCAAAGCAAGCAATTCATAATCAGCTATAGTATCTATAACTTTAAATCCAAAATGCTCAAAGAATGGTTTTTCGCCAAAGAATGGTTTTTTCTTTTTTGCTACAATAGTGCAAAGTCCACTCATTTTCTTTGATTTGGCATCGTTTATTGCATATTCAAGTAATTCTTTCGCAATTCCTTTTCCCTTAAAACTACCAGCAACCCACAAGCAATAAATATATTCATAGTTTTTACCCAAAACAGGAGCCCAAGCAGTTTCTATTGGCTCATATTCAATAAAAATTTTTCCACGAGCATTTAATTTACGAAAAACATGACCATCGTTCAATTTGCTTTTTATCCATTCTTTTTTAGCACTTACACCTTCTTGATGTTTTGGGTCTCCAATGGCACAACAAATATGTTCATATTCAATATTATCCAAATTTAAGTTTAAGTATTCGTTCATAATTCCACTTTCTTTCATATCACTAAGTAGTAATATTATAACATATAAAAAACAAGTTCGCAAGTGAAAAAAGTTCAAATTGACATTCACACGCGCCGCCACAATAGGCAATCCTGCAAATCCGCAGGATTGTTTTTATTTTTGACAATTGTTTTTTGGCAAAATGGCAACCTTTTTTCATAACCGATAGCAGAATTTTGTCGTAAATAATTGAAAAATTTGGTGCAGAGAGATATAATTGTAAAAAAATATAAGTGTATTTTGATATATGAACATCAAATAACCAATTGATGACAAAGGAGATTTACTTTATGAAAAAGATTCTTACGATTTTTTTAATAGTATATTGTATGTTGACTTTGGTTGCTTGCAGCGGGGCAGGTTCACAGGGCCCTCAGGGAGAGCAGGGCATTCCCGGAGAACAAGGCATTCCCGGAGAGCAAGGTCAACCCGGGGAGAAAGGTGCCGACGGTTTGTCTGTATTGACAGGCGAGGGCACTCCTGCATCTTCTCTTGGCAACGACAATGATTCCTATATAGATTTAAGCAATTGGGATTATTATGTCAAAGAGAACGGCGAATGGGCAGTTAAAGGGAATATTAAAGGCAAAGACGGCATAAACGGACAGCAAGGCGCTCAAGGCGAACCCGGTGAAGACGGTCATACGCCCCAAGTCACGATAGGCGACAACGGCAATTGGTATATTGACGGAGTCGATACGAATGTGTCTGCAAAGGGTGACGAAGGCAAACAAGGCGAAAAAGGGGCGCAAGGCGAACCCGGTGAAGACGGTCATACTTCCCAAGTCACTATAGGTGATAATGGCAATTGGTATATTGACGGAGTCGATACGAATGTGTCTGCAAAGGGGGACGAAGGCAAACAAGGTGAAAAAGGAGACAATGGCGTCAATGGAAAAGACGGTACTTCGGTGTTGACGGGCGACGGCGAACCTTCAGCAGATCTCGGCAGGGACGGTGATTCTTATATCAACCTTGATGACTGGAATTTCTTTGTTAAGGAAAACGGAGCATGGAACCTAGAGGGAAATATAAAGGGCGCCGACGTCGACATTGTTTATCACACGGTGACTTTTGATTCTAACGGCGGAAACGAGTCTTACGAACCGCAAACCATTAAGCACGGAGAAAAGGCAACCAAGCCGTCAAATAATCCTACGAGACTCGGTTATACATTTGTTTGTTGGGCTTATCAAGACGAGCCGTGGGCGTTCGTTGGTTATTCGGTCACCGAAGATATGACAATAACTGCAATTTGGTCCGTCAACGAATATGACTTGACGGCTGAAAGCAACGATTCTTCAAAAGGAATAGTCGCTATTGAATCGGGAAGAGGCATATATGGTGAAACGGTCACGTTGGTTGCGACTCCAAACGACGGATATCTCTTTAAGGGATGGTACGAAGAAGGGAATGCAGAAATTGCCGTTTCAAAAGATTTGACCTATACTTTCTCTATGCCGGCAGGAGACCGCTCTTTGATCGGATATTTTTATACGCAGGCGGAGCGTGACGAAGAAACGCAATGGAATGTAGACCACGGCGTAGTTCCGACTTTGTCAATCGATGGCAAAACGTTGACATACGGTTTGTATCCGCAAACGCACGTAAACGACGCTTCTTTAATCTCTGCGCTTGACGATCTCGCCTCGACGACGTCGCCGAAGACTTACAACGGCTGGTATTTTTACGACAATGAATACTATGCAAAATGTACTGCTTCAACAAGCGACTATGAGACGTATTTCAGCGACGGCACAAACGTTAAAGCCAACGTGTCTTATTGGTTCAAGTGCGAACCGATAACTTGGAACGTGATTGGCAGCAATGACGGAGAATACAGGTTGGTGTCGGCTTTATTGCTTGACGAAAGCAAATATTTGGGGACAACGGAAGTTGGCTATGCCTGGAACAATTATGAAATGTCGGGTATTCGCAAATGGCTCAACGAGTCTTTCTACAATTCGGCATTTGCGTTGAACGACGAATATATTCAAATCTCGACCGTTGCAAACGGCGCGGAAACGATTGATCCGGTCAGTGAGTCTTCCGTTGTATGCGGAGATACGGAAGACAAAGTGTTCTTGTTAAGTTATCAGGAGTGTGCGGAAATTTTTGCAAACGATGAAGGTAGGCGTGCTTACGTGTCCGACTGGACGATAGCCAAAAATCCTACTAAGAACTCGGATTACGGCAGCACGTATACCGCAACGTATTGGACTCGCTCTCCTTATTTGGTAAATACTCAGGAACACTACAATTGGTTTAGAGTTTCGTTTGTTAACACTCGCGGAGAGTTCGCAAAAACCCAAGCCAGCAATGATAGCCATACCATAAGACCTGCGATAACGTTAAAAATAGATTAAACGCGGTTTCAGACATCCTTTTGTTAACCGTTATATGCAACCGCAAATTAGTTGAGAAAAGGTGATGATATGCAAGTATTCTATCGAGCGGTCGTTAAAGCCCGCAACTGTGCCGGTAGGCGATGCTTCTTGAGCGATA
Source organism: Clostridia bacterium (assembly GCA_017476265.1). GTDB lineage: Bacteria > Bacillota > Clostridia > Christensenellales > DTU072 > CAG-1782. The sequence goes on along the minus strand of JAFVAC010000110.1, from coordinate 15,166 downwards.
GGAAACCATTTGCCGAACGAAGAGGAACCGAACAGACCTTTGAGTGAAAATTCCGAAAGGATACGGTAACAAGTAATATGCAAGAGATGCGAACGACGCTTGGGCGGATAGCGGTTTACTATCTGCTGCTTGCTATCAACATCATATTTTGCGCGAACGTGATTGCGGACGTATTTCCTACCCGCAATCTTTCGGCGATTTATCTTTTGACGCTGTCCGTGTGTCTCGTACTTTATTATTCTCATCGAGTGATTCCGTCGGGCGGGCTTTCCGTTTCGATAAAAATGCTGTCGTGGATGGCGCTTGCGCTCATACTGCTCCGCGCGATAAAATACAGCGTCGTGTCCGAAATCGGCGCCCTTGCGCGCCACGCATGGTATCTTTACTATGCGCCTATCCTTCTTTTGCCGTTGTTTCTATTCAATATTTCCCTTCTCGTTACATCGCATAAAATGAACGCGCACGCGTTAAAAATATGGTATTTTGCGCTTGCTCTGACCGTCGTTTTGATTGCGCTTGTGCTTACGAACGATCTGCACCGGCAAGCCTTCGTATTCAAAGAGAATTTTGAGGGTTGGGACGAAGACTATACCTACGGTTGGTTGTTCTACGTCGTCAACGCATGGCAATTTGCCTTGTCGTTTGCGGCAATGGTCATCTTGATCGTGAAAAGCAGAGTCGGCGCCGCCAAACAGAACGCCTGGGTTATTTTGATTCCGTTTGGCATCGGCGCGGTAATGTACGCATTGTTGCTCACGGGTACGATGCCTCGTCTTAACGGTTCGTATATCGTAGAGTTTCCGGAAGTGCACGTTTTTACAGTGGCGGCGATACTTGAATGTTGTATGCAACTTGGGCTTATCCCGACCAATACCGATTACGGCAAAATGTTCCGTAGTCTCTCCATCGCGGCGCAAATTACCGACAAAAAAGGTACGCCCGTTTACGCTTCGGCGAAGTCTTCGCCCCTGACGAGCGAGCAGTTTGCCGCGGAAAGCGGCACTCGTATCGACGAACATACCGTACTGTATAAAATGCCCATTCCCGGCGGCTTCGGATTTTGGCAGGACGACATGACCAATCTCGACGCCCTCAACGAAGAATTGGAAGAGGCGAAAAATTGCTTGCAAGAAGAAGCGGAACTTACTCGTCTGCAAAACGAATTGAAAGAGAAACAAACCAAAATCGAACAAAGAACGCGTGTGTACGACGCGATCGCCCGCCGCACGCAAAAACAGTCGCAAGACATATCCCTTTTGGCAAAAACGGCGCGAGAAAGCACCGACAAAGCGGTAAGGGAAGAATGTCGCAAGCACATTACGCTCCTCGGTGCGTATATCAAGCGTTACGCCAATCTGACCTTGCTTGCCGAAGAAAGCGACGTCATAGCGAGCGGAGAATTGGGACTCGCCGTCAGCGAGGTCTTACGCTATCTCAACTACTGCGGCAAGCCAGGCGAACTGATGATAGATACCGATTGTTTGGTATCTTCCGAGGCGGCAATCGCCGCATTCGAGGTCTTTGAAACGCTGTTGGAAGACAATTATGTCGGCTTGAAAGGCGTGTTCGTCAACCTCTCCGGCAAAGAAAAAGTGACTTTCAAAATGATCTTCGAGGACTTGGACGAGCCCATCTCGATCTTCCAGACAAAAGAACTGACGGACGTCGGCATAACCTATGATACCGCGCGCGAAGACAATGTCACCTATATCTCGTTGACTCTGCCAAAAGAAGGTGAAAAGCTATGACTTCCTTTGATACGCTTTCCGCGCTTCCTCGTGCATTCTTCGCTTTGTGGGCATTGCTCCTTTGCCTTGCCGGTATCGTCAACGTGTTCCTTCCCTTGTGGAAGAAACGCTACCTTTTCTCCCTACTTGCGCTCGTCCTTTTTCTACCCGCATACTTTATGTGGCAGGTGATTTTCGACGTGGCACTGTTCAACCGATTGGGGATCGTCGTGTCATCGGTCACCGAGACGCTCGGCGGTATCGCTTGGGTGTGGTGGTTCGTCGTATTATTCGCGCTTTCGGTAGCCATTTTGTGCCTTTTGGGATACAATATTCGATATGAAAAGAGCCACGTCACCTTGGGCTCCATCAAGAAATACCTCGACCAGTTGCCGTGCGGCGTGTGTTGCTATAAGGATACCGGCAGAGTGCTGTTTACCAATATGTGCATGAACGAACTGTGCGCCACTATCACCGACGGACAACTCCTCAACGGCAATTCGTTCCACGTCGTCGTTGCGGACAAGATATTGACGGTAGGCGACAAAATGTGGCGTTTTACCTCTTGGGAACTGACGGTGGGCAAGGACAAGTTGCACGAGATGATCGCCTCGGACGTAACGAGCGAATACGCCAAAACGCAGGCGCTCGAAAAAGACAAAGCGGAACTATCCCGCCTCAACCGCGAACTGAAAGACTACAATCTGAATATCGACGAGGCCGTAAGAAGGCAAGAGATCTTGCAAGCCAAAGTCAACATCCACGACGAGATGAACCGGCTGATGCTCTCCACCGTTTTGGCGGATGGCAAGGACGCGGCGACGATGGACAAGATATTCGCTATGTGGGAGCAAAACGCCCTTCTTCTTTGTATGCAAGCGGACGACGCGGCGGATAAAAAGGCGATTGGCAAAATCAAAGACCTTGCCGACGCGCTCAAAATCCGCTTGGTTTGGCGGAATCGTTTGCCCGGCGTCCTCACCGAAGAGCAACGTGGTTTGTTTCTCACCGCCGCGCAGGAGGCCGTCGCCAACGCCGCAAAACACGCGGGCGCAAAAGAGATCGCTATTGACTTTGCCGCAACGGAAACGAGTGTAGAATGCCGGCTTACCAACGACGGGGATATGCCGAGTGGTGCGGTGACCTTTACGGGCGGACTTCTTAACCTTAAGCGCCTTGCGGAAAGACAAGGCGCACGTGTAGAGACTTTCGCCGACGAAAACTTTACGCTTGCAATCGTTTTTCCTCGCAAAGATTAGCCGGATGGCTGATGTGCAAACTATTTTATAGCCGTATAATAGAAGCAAGCGTGCAAGCACGAAGTATTTGCGTTACGCTTGCGCCGCATTGCAACACGCGTCTTTGCGACAGCAAAGGTATGCATGGCATACGGCAATCGCAAGATTGCACGCGGTATTGTTGTATAATAGAAAGGATATGAATTAAAAGGACGTAAGACTATGGCGTATAAAGTGCTGATCGTGGAAGATCAGGATATTCCGCGTGAATTGTTCAAAATCTATATCGACTCAAGCGAGCGTTTTGAGCATCTTCTTTCCATCTCCAACGCGTCGGCGGCTATTTCCGTTTGTCAAAATAACAAGGTCGATCTCATTTTGATGGACGTCATGACCGAACTCGACCACAGCGGACTGGACGCCGCGGAAGAGATCAAAAAGAAGTTCCCGACGATTAAGATCATCGTAGTCACTTCTATGCCCGAATACAGTTGGCTGACGAGGGCGAGGGGAATCGGCGTTGACTCCTTTTGGTACAAGGACGGACAAAAGGACGCTCTACTCGACGTAATGGAACGCACGATGTCGGGCGAACATATCTATCCCGACGAAACGCCCCTTATCCGCATAGGCACCGCCACCAATCACGAGTTTACCGAGCGGGAACTCGATATACTCAAAGAACTGACGACCGGCGCGACCAACGCCGAGATCGCCGAAAAACTGGGCATCTCCGTCGCCACGGTCAAGATACACATTCAACACCTTATGGATAAGACTTGTTTCAAGACCCGTACCGAACTCGCTTCCGAAGCGCGTCGGCTCGGGATCGTCATTAAGGATAAAAAAGAATAGGAATAAGCGATACAGACAAAAATCTCGGAGTCTTCCGAGATTTTTCTTATACGCGCTTGGGCTTCATCTTGCCCAAATCTTGCGTAAAATCTTACTTAACGTACCTTTGATTTTTGCTGTTTGGTTTGTCAGGCATCGTCATTCGCACCAGTCCGTTTTCGATGGCGGGAGTCAGATAACTGTTTCGAAGCGTTTCCTTGGACTTTATGCCCAACCGCGCCATCAGTTCGTTGGCGGAGACGGGAATATCGGGCTCCATCACGGACAGCAGTCTGTTGACTTGCTCGGAGACGTTGCGAGCTTCTCTCCTTGCGCTCTCGATCACTTCATCCAACACTTCGTCTATCATTTTGAGCATAAACTCAACGAAAGCGTTTGAATTGCCCGCTTTGTGACAAGCCGCTATCGCCGAGTAATAATCCGATTGGTACTTTTGTATCTGCGATTCGATCGGGATATACTCGAATATCGGATTCCATTTGGTTAGAAGCACGTTTTGCCACAGTCTCACCGTGCGCCCGTTGCCGTCGCCGAAAGGATGAATAAAGACGAACTCATAATGAAACACGCAGGACTTGATCAAAACGTGCGTCTCGGTATCGTTTTTGAGCCAGTCGAATAAGTCGTGCATAAGAGACGGCACCATATTTTCGGGCGGCGCGACGAAAATAACCTTTTCTCCGTCAAAAACGCCCTCGCCGTGCGTTCTGTATTTTCCGGCGTTCTCTTCTATGAGGTACGTCAATATTTTGTGCGCTTCAAGCAAATCGGCTTCGCTGTACCCGTCGAACTCTTCGATCATGCTGTATGCTCTGAAAGCGTTTTTGACCTCTTGTATCTCTTTTTGCGGACCGATGACCGTCTTGCCGGCAATGACGTCCCGCACCTGATCGAGCGACAAAGAATTGGCTTCGATGACAAGTGAAGAATGAATGGACTTGATCTTGTTGTTGCGGCGCAAGGTCGGCATACGCTTCAATGAGGCAAAAGACGTGATCTTGCCTATCTTTTCCGTAATGGAAACGGTCCTTGACAGCATAGCGTTCGTGATCGAAAACGGCGGTTTATACATATCTATCGCTCCTTTTATCCTTAAACGTATTATACCACGTTTTTCACAAACAATCAACAATCTTGCCCAAATCTTGCGTAAAATGTTGCGTAAATCCTTTTGGAACGGAAAAAATCTTCAAAAATCTATAAAAAATATGCCCGACATTAGCCAGATGGCTGATGTGCGGATTTTTTCTTTTTGCTAAACTGTATATTGAAATAATGTTTGCGTGCGCATAAGGCGCGTGCGAACGTGTCAACAAAAAGGGTACTTGCCGTACCGCAACCAAAAAAGGAGAAAAAACTATGAAGAAAAGTTGGTTCGTAATCCTTACCTTGCTACTGACGACGGTGCTTGTCCTCGCTTTGGCGGCGTGTGGCACCGACGTTGACGACGGCAAGATCGACGTGCCGGACGAAGTCTTGGATCAGCTTCCTTTCACCGTAGAGGTGACGGGACTCGAGGGCGTCAGCGGCACCGGGCAAGCCGCATTGTTGGACGACCAAGCGTATGCGGCGGCACTATCCGCCGTCAAAAACGTGTACTACGTCGCAGACGGCGCCGCCGTCTATGCCGCAGACATCAAAGTTGTCGACGACGACGGCAAAGAGATCACGGTGGGCAGACCCGTAACCGTGATCATCACGATGAAGGATGAAAACTGGTTCCTCGTCCACAACTACGAGATATTCCACGTCCACGACGGCGAAGCCAATCAGCTTATCATCAACGTCGACGGCAACAAAGCGACCTTTACGGTGGAGACATTCTCGCCCTTTGTACTCGTACCCACGCACGTACATTCTTACGGCAAGTGGACGACGATGGAAGAAGCGACCTGTACCCGACCCAAAGTGGAAAAAAGCGAATGCGTTTGCGGTGCAAGGGAAACGAGAGAGGTCGGCGAACCCCTCGGACATATCGACGCAGACGGCGATAACTTCTGTGACCGTTGCACCCAAGATTTGGGCGTTCAACCGTCCGACGATTGCGCCCATCAGCCCAAGCACGTTGACGCGGTCCCCGTCACCTGCACTGCGGACGGCAATATAGAGTACTATGAATGTCAAAAGTGCGGCAAGTTCTTTTTAGACGCAGAATGCACCAACGAGACCACGCTCAACACTGTTATGCTTCTCCATATGGGACATATTGACGCCGATAAGGACAGCAAATGCGATAAATGCGGCGCTAACCTTGGCGGTGAAGGCGACCATACCCACGCCTTCGGCGAGTGGACGTTTATCGGCGATGAACCCGGTTGTGGCGAAACGGGTATTCAAAAACGCACTTGCGTTTGCGGAGAAGAACAAACGAGAGATTATACCGTCGATCACGTAGACGAAAACGAGGACGGCAAGTGCGACCGTTGCGGCATATCGCTCGACGGTACGCATACGCACGAATTCGGCGAGTGGCAACCTTTGAACGGGAGCCTGCCTACTTGTACCGAATCGGCTTGGGAAATTCGCAAGTGTTCTTGCGGGGAGACGGAGCGTAGAGAAGTTCTTGCCCTCGGGCATATCGACGAAAACGGCGACGATTATTGCGACCGTTGCAGGGAATATCTCGGCGGGAACGAACCCGCCGTCACGAACGACGCCTATACGAGAGAAGGCGATTATATCTATTTCGGCTCCTATCCCCAAACGGTTGTGACCGATGATAGAGTTAAGAGCGGTTTGACCGCTTCGGCGGGCGATCTTCCCACCGCGGAGGACAGCAAGAATTGGACGAGTTACGGCTATTATATCGAAGGCGAGGTTGTAGATTATATGTGGTATATTGACCTTGCCTATAACGAAGGAAAATACAGAGGCGTGTATTTCACGAGTTACCGCCCGAGCGAAACGCACCGCTTATCAAAGGAAGCAAACAGCGAACAGGACGATAACGGCTACAACGTTTCGACCGTGTATTGGTTCAAATACGAGCCGATAAAGTGGCGGATTTTGTCGGAAGCGAACGGCGAAGCGCTTATTCTTTGCGAGACGATTATAGACAGCCGAGATTATTGCAATTTTGACGAAGAAACGCAGCAAACCGTGAAATACAGTCACAACGGCGGAAACGGCTATGCAAACAACTACGCCTTGTCGGACATCCGCGCGTGGCTCAACGATACCTTCTACAACACAGCGTTCAGCGCGCTTCAAAAAGAATATATCAAGCTTACAACCGTCAAAAACGATTTGACGAGCGCAAATCCGAACTCCGACCCCACTTTTGAGACGAGAGATAAATATGTGAGTTTTCTTTGTGAGGATACTAAGGATCATATCTTCTTGTTGAGTTTTCAGGAAGCGACGAATGACGCCTACGGGTACAATCCCGATATGGAAAACGTCGCGGACGCTGCGAGAGAAAAGATCCCCACCGATTACGCCAAGAGTCAGGGCGTAAAGGTCAGCAAGGACGCAGGATACGTCGGCAACGGCGCCTACTGGTGGCTACGCACGCCCGCTGAGTATGCTGCCTATAGTTCGAGAGGCGTCTTGTGGAACGGCGCCGCGGGCGGCGGAATAGGCGTGTCGAACGTACACGTCGGCGTAGTGCCCGCGTTGGTGATCCGTTTGGGCGCAGAAGAATAAACAAAACACAATTACGGCGCGGCGAAAACCGTCCGCCCAAAGGAGAATAGTATGACACGAACAAAAAAAGGGTTTTTAGCAGGGTTTATCGTTTTGGCAATGGTGCTTGCCTTGGCGTTCGGCTTTGCGCTCGTGCCAAGCACCCACGAAACTGCGCATGCAGATTTGTCGGCACTCTCAAACGTGCAACTGGTTGGTGGTACCCTCAGTTGGGACGCGTTTACGGGCGCAACCGAGTATTATGTTATGATAGTCGGCCATGGCGGAAACGGTTCTCAATACTACACAACCAATTCGGCAGACCTAAGTGCGATTGCAGCAGACTTCCACTTTGAAACCGGCACATACAATTGGTACGTTTATGCTGTGGATGAACATGGCGATCAGATTTCTTTGACGTCAACAAGCAATGAGGACTATAGCACTGATCCCGAATATAACTACAACGTCTCGTATGCTCCATATTCGTACACGAACACACAAACGAGACTCGATCAGCCTACGGGACTTGAGTGGAATCACACAACTCTTATGTGGGATGGCGTTGATGGGGCAAGTTTTTATAGCCTGACTGTTTATAAGGAAGATGGAGACGCCTTCGTGACTCAATCGAACATTTACAGCGGAACGAGGTATTCTTGGCCAGACTTTCAAACGGATACGTCCTATTATTTCACAATTAAAGCCGTGGCTCCATTTGGCGGAGAGTATTGCAACAGTCTTAAAGCAACGAGTGGCACGCACACCTTTGCAAGCGTTGTAGCAGACCTTGACGGCCACGTGTCTATATCAAACGGTCAACTCAGCATTTCGGACGTTGAAGGGCTTGATAACTGCAGTTATTCTATATGGTCATCCAAGCGCACCGCAAGTTTCGGCGGTGGTAGTTATTATGATTTGCCAATAGACCTTTATACCGAGTTTGCAATTCTTACGGTTCCCGACGGCACTTATGATATCGAAATCAAGGTTTACAATCAATACAACGAGCCGCTCGCACCTGTCTATTATTATGACGATTGGGTTTATGACAGTTCACTCGCTCCGCAAGTGCTTACAGGCACCGTGACCGTCACGGGTGATTTGGAATACGGCGAGACCCTCACGGCGACCGTCACAGACACCAACAACACAGGCATTTTGACTTATCGTTGGTATCGCAGTGATCCCCTTGAAACATGGGTTCTTCTTCAAAACGGAACGAGCAATACGTTTACGCTCACCAAGCCGTGTATCGGCAAGAGCATACTTGTTGTTGTCTCAAGCAGCGTAGAATTGAAGCAAATTGAGAGCGCACAAACGGACGCCGTTGGTGCAGGCGCTGCTGCGGTGGAGATCGTCTCCGTCGGTGGCAATGTTGTTACTCCGGAATTGGGAGCGGGTGAGTTTACCAACGGTTCCTTCCCGATGGGACACGTCGGCACACCGTACAGCGCACAACTTGCGGCTCAGGGCGGTTCCGGCAACTACACTTGGGAAGTTCTTATCGGCAGCCTTGCTTCAGGACTTTCACTCAATTCAAGCACAGGTCTTGTCAGCGGCACGCCGACAGACACCGCTACAGGTTCTATCACCATCAGATGTACGGACGCAGACAACACGGATTTTTCTGACAACGTACAGTTGAACTTTGTCGTCTATGCAGACAGTTGGGTCCCAAGCATTGTGACTACAACCGTTGACAACGCGGTCGTTGATCAGAGTTATGATTTTGATTTGGTCGTGAACAGCGACATAAGTGCATCTGTTGACTGGACTGTTGAGAGCGGCTCTTTGCCGACGGGCTTGTCTCTCGGAAAGAATGGCACTAAGAACGGGCGCCTATATGGAACACCGACAACAAAAGGCACATATACCTTCACTTTGAAAGCCGCCAACTATGTTGGCTCTGACACACAAGAATACACGATCGTCGTTGACGAACGGTTGACTGTGTCCTATGTCGACGCCAAATACTACCTCGGTGATGAGATCGCGCTCACAGCAAGCGTCGGCAACGAAAACGTAGATTGGTCTATCGGTCACAACACGTCCGCTGCCACCGTCATCTCTTCTTCCGGTGTGCTTACGATCGGCGCTGACGAGGCTGCAACCGGTTCTTATATCACCGTTTATGCAACTTCCAAGACCAACTCAAACAACGTTGGACAAGTGTCTGTTTACTTTACACCAAAGACGGCTTATTCCATCACGGTCACGGGTGGCACGGCAACCGACTCTTCGTCCAATCCGATTGCAAAAGCGGCGGAAGATGAAAACGTTCATATTGTAGCTCCTGAACTCACGGGCAAAAGGTTCCGTGAATGGACGGTTGAGGCGGGTAGTGCGGCAGTCGCGCTTGCAGATGCTACAGCGGATTCCATCTGGATCAATATGCCTGCGGGCAACGTCATTCTCAAAGCCAATTATGACACGATCATCGACAGCGTCTCGGCAACGTTTGACGCCCCCGTCAACGGTCAACATATTGATCAGACTCTCACAACGGGCAGTCCCAATTATACGGCTACCCTCACGCGGGTTTGGCAGGGCACAGGTTTTAAGTCTTTGACCGACACGATATACGAAACGGGCAAAGAATATGCTTTCTTCGTTCAATTTGCCCCTGCCTCGGGCTACGTTATTGTCCCGAACAATCAGTTGTCCGTGACTTTGAACGGCACGGCACTCAACTTCGCCGATGACTACATCGGGTCTTACTCCGCTTGGAGGTTAGTGCTCACCGCTGTCTCCGACGAGATCCCGCACTTCGCCGTGACCGTGACAAACGGTATCGCAAGCGCGTCTTTCGCTCAAGAGAACGACGTCGTCACGATCACAGCCAACGCTCCTGAGTCAGGCTTCTTGTTTGACCAGTGGACAACGGAAGACGGCGTCACGTTTGCTTCCGAAACGTCTGCTTCTACCACGTTCGTCATGCCTGCAAAGGCAGTCACGGTGAGTGCAACCTACAAGGCGATTCCGCAATACACAGTCTCATTTGACGCAGGCGGAGGCACAGGAACTATGTCGAACGAACTCGTCAATGAAAACGACAAGTTTGAACTTCCTGCCAATTTATTCGTTGCTCCCGCGAACAAAGAATTCAAGTGCTGGTCTGTCGGTGGCGTCGAAAAGAACGTCGGCGACGAAATCACTATAACTGCCGACAAGACAGTAACCGCTGTTTGGCAGTATATCAAAGTCGCCGTCTCATTCGACGCAGGCGAGGGCACAGGCTCTATGGCGCCGCAACAAGTGGACAAAGGCTCTTCCTATACGCTCCCTGAAAACGGCTTTACTGCACCTGACGGCAAGCGCTTCAAATCATGGAGCATCGGTGGCAACGCAGTTGCTGTGGGTGCTTCTATCATCATCAACAACGCAACGACAGTCACAGCGGTTTGGGAGGATCTCCCAACTATGCATGCCGTATCATTCGATGCAAACGGTAGTACAGGCTCCAAGGCGGCTGAACAAGTCGAACACGGCACCTACTACACGCTTCCGGAGAGTCCGTTTACGGCTCCGACCGGCAAAGTGTTTGCAGGTTGGACATTCACGGCAAACGGCTCCAAGATCGAAGCAGCAACGATCCAAGTCAACAATGACGTGACGCTCTTCGCTCTTTGGAACGATGAAGAACCGGCACCTGTTGATCCGCAACCCGGCCCAACACCTGTTGATCCGCAACCCGGCCCAACACCTGTAGACCCTGACCAACCTGAGATCAAGCCTGTCAAAGAAAAACAAGGTTTGAGCGGTGGTGCAATCGCCGGCATCGTCATCGGCTCTGTCGCAGGTGCGGCAGCCCTTGGATGTGGCGGATTTGCAATCTTCTGGTTTGTCATCAAGAAGAAGACTTGGGCAGAGTTTATTGCTCTCTTCAAGAAGCACTAAAAAACCGCGCTGTTTGGCGATATACTTCGTCAACAAAAAGCACTCCCGTTGGGGGTGCTTTTGTTTGTGTTCTTCCGCGTTCTAAAATGAAAATATGCTGTCAGAATGCTTGTTTTTGGGGCGTTCTGATGATTGGTCGGAAGATAAACAAAAAGCGTTTCGGATACTCAATTCTTCATATACACAAATCAGTATTATGACTTACGATCACTTGTTATCTCGAGCAAACAGTATCTTGGGAATAAGCGATGATAATATCATTGACGATGATTTTCCGTTTTAAGAATTCGATTTACGTTACTATCGCTCCGCCATATGTCAAAAACCGCCATTTTTGGCGGTTTTTGTTTGAAATGAGACCATAACGAGTGGGATTTGAACGGGCAGAAAGGACTAAAAAGGTATCCGTTCCGGGACAAAACGCAAAATAGATTCTTTTTCTCGCGTTCTCGCGCGCGCGAACATTATTATAATAACGCGTTGAGTCGGGCGAGGGGAATAGGAGGAAAGAAAAATAAAATTTAGTAGAAAGAATAAGTTGACTTTTGATGTTTAGTGTGGTAAAGTGTTTCTAAGCACAAAGAGTGGCTCATTTTTTTGAGCAACAAAAAATGCGAAAATCTATTTTTTGGAGGATATACCATGAAGAAAAAACTACTTGTTAGTTTGATCGCGATTGTCATGGTTCTCTCCGTTGTTGCAGTCTGCTTTGTAGGCTGCGGCGATCAGGGAACTCAGGACAATACCCAGACCGGTCCCTCTGACGACGAGTTGTACACTGCGGCTCTCGGGGATTTCAAAACGGCTCTGGAAGCTGCGAAAGCGAAGACCGACGTTGACGAGCGTTTTGTGGCTATGGCTATCGCCGAAGCGAAGTTGCTTGAAAGCGGCACCTTCCTGCCCACCAGCTCTCAGGGTGGACGTTATGCCATCGGCAAGGTTGCTCCGTACACCGTCTCCCCGACTCTGTGGGGTACCGACAGTGACCGTCTCTTCACTTCCGTCGTCACTACCGATTACATCAAGACTGCGGATCGTGACGCTTTGAAGGCTATCTATGCCGAAGTCAAGGGCACCGGAACCTACATTGCTCGCGTGAAGGCTTATCTCGCTGAGCATGGATACACTTTGAAGGACACCTATAACATGGGTTACAGCGAAGATCCCTCCACTTGGGATATCACCAACACCTATCGTTCGGTTGACTCCGAAGCCATCGTCAACACCTACGACGGACTTTTGATGTACGACGTAGAGGGCGTTGCGCAACCTGCTCTCGCCGAGTCCTGGACCGTCTCCGATGATGGTTTGACCTACACCTTCAACATCAGACACGGTGTAAAATGGGTCAACAAGGACGGCACCGAATATGCTGACGTCAAAGCGCAAGACTGGGTCTATGGTATGCAACGTATTCTTGATAACGGAGCAACCTCCTACCTTGTCGAAGGCATCCTCAAAAATGCTGTCGAATACGAGAATGGTGAAGCCGAATTCTCCGAAGTCGGCGTAAAAGCTACCGATGACTACACCTTGGTGTACACGCTCGAAGCTCCTTGCACCTATTTCCTCACGATGCTCAACTACAACCCGTTTGCTCCCGTCTGCAAGACTTATGTGGATGCTACCGGTGAAGATTATGGTACCAAGCCCGAAATGATCCTGTACTGCGGTCCGTATCTCGTCACCAACTACACCAAGGACAACAAGATCGTCTTCAGCGCGAACCCCAAATATTGGAACAAGGACGCCATTAACGTCCAGACCATTAATTGGATCAGCTATGCTGAGAACGAAGACGTCACCGCGACCTACACCGATATGAAAGCCGGTACGATCGACGGAGCCAGTCTGAACACAACTACCGTTCCGATGGCTAAGGCTGATAACCTGTTTGGTACCTACGCTTATGTCTCCGGTACCGACGCGACCACCTACGGTATCTTCACGAACATCAATCGTAAGGCTTACTCCACCAACGGTATCGCCGACGCGAACTCTTCTCAGTCCGAAGCGCAAAAAGTAGTCAGCAAGGCTGCTTTGCAAAACGCTAACTTCCGTATGGCTTTCGCCCGTGGTCTCGACCGCGCCGCGTACAACGCCATCGCCGTGGGCGACGACTGCAAACTGTTCAGCTTGCAGAACAGCTACACCCCCGGTACCTACGTTACTCTCTCCAAAAACGTCACGACAACCATCAACGGTACTTCCAAGACCTTTGAGGCAGGCACTTTCTATGGTGAGATCGTCCAGGCTCAGCTCAACGCCGACATGGGCGACAAGGCTATGAAAGTTTGGGATCCGGAAGCGGACGGCGGAATCGGTTCTTCCTCCGGCTTTGACGGATGGTTCAATGAAGAAGTCAGCGCTTACTACTTTGATCTTGCTGTTGCCGAACTGGCTGAGCAAGGAATCGAAGTCAGCAAGGATAATCCCATCATGATCGACTACCCGATTTGGGGCGCCTATCAGATCTATGCTAACCGCGCTCAGGCGTTGAAGCAGAGAGTTGAGAAGGTCTTCGGTGGAAAGGTTATGCTTAACATCGTCTCCACCTCTCAGAAGGGTTGGTACTATGTCGGTTACTATGCCGAGACCGGTGCGGAATGCAACTATGACATCTACGACTGCTCCGGTTGGGGACCCGACTACGGCGATCCCGCTACCTACCTCAACACCATGATGCCCGTTAACGGCGACATGATCAAGATGCTCGGCATTTATTAATCTGCTGACTTTTACAACAAACTTGTGATTTGATCTCTTCGGATATCCGCTAAACAAGCGGATATCCGGAGGCAAAAAACGAAAAGAGAAAGGAAGTGGAACCTCTCCGCTTCCTTATTCCTTTTTTAAGGAACGCAAAAGGAAAGACTATGTCGAAATATTTAGTAAAAAGACTCTTGCGTGGTTTGATCTCCATCGTCATTGTCGTTGCCGTCGTTATGGTCCTCATTTATACTTTGATCGACAAAGAGGATATCTTCAAAGGCGATGCGATGATATTGAAGAGACAATCCAATGCAAAGACGATTTATAAGTATGAAAAGTGGGAGGAATACGGCTACCTTGATTATTTCCCGTATGCTGACTATTTAAGCATATTGGAAAAAGCCGGTCAAATAACCACAACACAACGCACCGCTGCCGCTAAAATCGGACAAACAGAAGCCAAAGACTCTGCCATTGTGAAAGAATATGTTGAAAAGTTCAAAGCGTATTGCAGCAGTAAAGGATATACCGTTGTGCGTTTGGACGCGGATAAGTCCAAGTTAAAAAACGGCGGACAGCAGCAATTATTCGCGTATAAGAATACACCGACGTTGACTCGTCTGTGGCGTTTCTTTACCGGTATTCTGGATGTGGATACCATTCATTATGTAGAAAATGACGAGGACTTGGTCGGCGATCGCGGACTGTCCTTTACGTTCTTCGATCCGGTCTATGGCGGCAAGGTTTTCTCACCCGCCATTATGGGGAACGGGACGAAGCATAAATATTTGCTCTATTTTGACAATCAATTCCCGTTCATCCATCAGAACGTGGTCAAGATCCATCTCGGAGAGTCGTTTGCCGTCAATAAGGGGATCGACGTATTCGATTCCATGACCCAAAAGCAGGGGACTTATGTGAAGAGCGACGTCATCTATCCGACGGGTTTAGTTGAGTCTTCGTCAGACGACCTGCATTCGGCAATATTCAATCAGACGGCTGATTTGACTAACGAGTTTACAGCGGCAAGATTTGTGGATAAGTACGTTGGCGTTGGTAGCATAAAAGGCTCTTCATCTCGTATAGGTCTGTCCTTTGTGATCGGCATCT
>JAFVAC010000109.1 GCA_017476265.1 Clostridia bacterium | reverse complement strand
TTGACGAAAGGCTCCGTTACGGCGGAAGTGATGACGTACGGCGGACGGATCACCCGTCTCATCGTGCCCGACAGAGAGGGACGTCCCGTGGACGTACTGACGGGGTACGAATCGCCCGAAGGGTATTTCGCCGACAAGGACACCTATTTCGGAGCCATCGTCGGGCGCGTCGCCAACCGCATCAAGGGCGGCAAGTTCGTCCTTAACGGCAAGGAGTATACGCTCGTCAAAAACAACGGGAACAATCATCTGCACGGCGGTACGGTGGGATTTGACAGCAAGATCTGGTCGGCGGAGATCGACGGGGACAGCCTCGTCCTGACCTACGAGTCGCCTGACGGAGAGGAGGGATATCCGGGGACCTTACGCGTCGAGGTGCGCTATACCGTCTATGACGACGGACTTAGGATCGAGTACGGCGCCACGACCGATCAAGACACCCTCTTTTGCCCCACCAATCATGCCTATTTTAATCTCAACGGGGATTTTTTAAGCGTGCGCGACCATACCGTACAGGTGGACGCCGATCGCTATATTGAGTTGGATGACGAACTGATCCCTTCGGGCAAGATCCTGTCGGTCGAGGGGACGCCCTTCGACTTCCGCAAAGAGAAAAAGATCGGCGCGTCCCTCCCGAGCGAGGACCGAATGATAAAGATCGGCGGCAAGCAAGGGTATGATATGAGCTTTATTCTGTCGAAAAAGGGCAAGATCGCCACCGCATACGGCGAGAAGACGGGGATCAGAATGACGGTGGAGACCGACGCGCCCTGTTTGCAGTTCTATACCGGCAACTTTTTGGACGGGCTCAAGGGCAAAAAGGACTACGGATACCAGTCGGCTTTTTGTATGGAGACGCAAGGCTACCCCGGCGCGGCGAACGTGCCGGAATTCCCGTCCGTCGTCTTACGATCGGGGCAAACCTTTTTCTCCTACACGAAGTACTCGTTTTGCGCCGAATAGCGAATAGGAATCTACGCCGAAAGCAGTCGTATTCGATTGATTTTTGCTGGGGGATATAGTAAAATAGGTATATTCTTACAAAATACTTCGAGGTGTTTTTATGTTGGATTTACGATTCGTTTGCGACAATATCGACTTGGTGAAGGAAAAACTCGCCAAAAGAAACAGCAAAGTGGACATAACCGAGGTCGCCGAACTTGCCGAAAAGCGCAGGACGCTCATCCGCAAGGTGGAGGGACTGAAGGCGGAAAAGAACAAGGTCAGCGCCGAGATCGCCGCGCTCAAACGGCAAAAGGCGGACTGCGAGGATCTGATCTTGAAGATGCGCGCGGAAGGGGAAGAGATCAAGGCTCTTGACGACGAACTGACCGCGACCGAAGACAGACTCAAAGAACTGATGTACACCATCCCCAACCTCATCGACGACAGCGTCCCCTACGGCAAGGACGACTCCGACAACGTGGAAGTCAGGCGCTTTATGGAGCCGACCAAGTTCGATTTCGAGCCCCTGCCCCACTGGGAGATCGGCGAGAAGAAGGGGATCCTCAACTTCGCCCAAGCGACCAAGATCACCGGGTCTCGCTTCACCGTCTATCACGGAGCGGCGGCACGTTTGGAGCGCGCCATCACCAATTTGATGTTGGATACCCACACCGCTCACGGATATGAAGAGATCCTGCCTCCCTTTATGGTCAACCGCGACAGTATGCTCGGCACCGGGCAGCTGCCCAAGTTCGAGGAAGATATGTACGCATTGAAGGGTACCGACTACTACTTGGTCCCTACGGCGGAAGTCCCCGTCACCAACTTACACCGCGGCGACATCCTGAGCGAAAAGGACCTCCCCATCAAGTATTGCGCTTACACCGCTTGCTTCCGCGGAGAGGCGGGGAGTGCGGGCAGAGATACCCGCGGCGTCATCCGTCAGCACCAATTCAACAAAGTCGAACTGGTCAAGTTCGCCCATCCCGATCACAGTTTTGAGGAGTTGGAGAGCCTCACCAACGACGCCGAGCGGATCCTTCAACTGTTAAAACTTCCCTATCGGGTGGTCTGCCTGTGCAGTGGGGACGTAGGATTCTCTTCCTGCAAGACCTACGATATAGAAGTGTGGCTCCCGAGCTACGGCAGATACGTCGAGATCTCCTCTTGCAGCAACTTTGTCGATTTCCAAGCGCGCCGCGCCAATATCAAGTTCCGCGACGAGAAGGGCAAGACCCGTCTCGTACACACCCTCAACGGCAGCGGACTCGCCGTGGGCCGCACGACTGCCGCCGTCCTCGAGAACTATCAGAACGCCGACGGCACCATCACCGTCCCCGAGGTCCTGCGCAAATATATGGGTTGCGACGTGATCGAATAAAATCGCTTATCCGCGAAAAATGAAAAAAAATAAAGAGACGAAAAAGAAACCGTCCGCCGGCGAAGTCATCGGCTCCGCCCTGCGCGTGATCGTGGACTTTTTCGTCTTTTTCGTAAAGACGGTCGCAAAATTTTTGGCGTATACGGGGCTATGGATCCCGCTTTTATACGTCCTGTTCGGGTTCGTCCTGTATTGGACGCTCGGATTCGACCCCATTCAACTGGACGTGTGGGGCGCGCTGTACCTGTCCGGCGCCGTCGCCTGCGTGCTTGCCTGCCTGATCATTTTGGTCCGGAACGCGATCGTCCGTCCCGTAAAAAACATCGTGCGCGGGTATAAAAATCCCATCTGGAAGAGAAGGAAATTCGACGAAAAGACCGAAGCGGTCCGCAGCGACAAGTTGGATAAAAAGTTCTCCCCGCCGAAAATCGAGGACTATTCTCCTATGGAAGAGGAGAAGATAGAGTACCTTGCGCCAATCGAGGACTTCGCCGTAAAAAACGACGAAGAGACCCGCCACGCGCAGTATTCTTTATACCCCGATTGGCTTCCGAAAATCGATGACACGGGATCCCAAACGGAGCCGCACGTCGTCAGCGTGGCACGGGAAGAGGCGCCGAAGATATACCGCTCGGGACTGGATCCGGACGTGGTGGTACACGAGTACTCCGACCGCTTCGAGTTGTATAAAATAAAGGGCGGCAAGGAAGTCAACATCGGAGTGGAATTCAAGTGAAAAAGGACGTGTCCCCGTTCGTAAAAAACAGGGTGTGGGAGGTGGACTTCATACGTGGGCTTGCGATCCTCCTTGTCGTGTGGGACCACGCGATGTACGACTTTGCGCGGAATTTTCCCCTTTGGGCGACGGGCGGGAACGAGTTTTTGTACACGGTCACGCGTTTTGCCTCCGACTACCTGAATGGCGGCTTGCGCTTTTTGTGGCGACCGGCTTTTTTATTTTTGTTTTTCTTCACCAGCGGGCTTTGCACCGCGCTGTCCAAAAACAACCTCTTTCGGGGGCTTCGATTGTGGGCGGTGGCTTGCGCCGTCTCCGTCGTGACGTATGCGGTAGAGGCTTTGTCGGGGGAATATGCCTTCGCATTGTTCGGCGTGTTGCACTGCCTTGCCGTATGCGTCTTGTCTTTCTGCCCCGTGTACTACCTTGTCAAGGGGCTGACGGCGTTGGTCTCGCACGTTCGGAAAAGACCCTACGATACGGCTATGGAGAGATGGGTGCTGACGGCTCTTTGTCTTATCCTTAGCGGCGTCTTTGTCACTCTCCACTTCGTCTATAACGTCCGTCTGTCGGAGATGGTCCGATACTATGCGACCGTAAGGAGCGACAGCAAGATCATCGGGCTCTTTCTCGTCAATGAAAAGTGGTGGACGGCGGACTATTTTCCGCTATTGCCCTTTATTGCGTTTTTCTATCTCGGAGCGGGGCTCTCCCGCGTGTTGTATGAAAAAAAGAGGAGTTTGTTTCCTCTTTTGGACGGCTATTGGAACAAGCCTTTTTGTTTTGTCGGACGACGCTCTCTCGTCGTCTATCTCGGCGGGCAGATCCTGGCGATCGTCCTCGGGTGCCTCGCCAACCTGATCGCTTTCGGGAGTTTGTTTTAGTTCGCGCAAAACCGCGTGCCGATTAAAAAATTTTCAGATGATATGAACGACGACGGGGAAGTCCACGACTTCCAGTTCGTAGACGGCCTCGGCGCCAAGATCGGGATAGAGGACGGCTTTTGCGGACTTGACGCAGGACTTGTAGTAGGCGCCCGCGCCACCGATCGCGTCGAAATGTACCCCGTGAGAAGCGCGGATGGCTTTGATCGCGCGGTCGTCGCGCTTGCCCTTTCCGATGGAGTAGGGACAGCCGTTTTTGCAGAAGAGTTCGGCATAGTCGTCCATCCGATAGCTGGTCGTGGGACCGACGCTGCCGATGACTTCGCCCGGTCTTTTGGGGCAGGGTCCGGCGTAATAGATCACCTTTCCGCATAAAGGCAGGACGCCCGTAGACAGAAAGGACTCCGCCATGCGTTTGTGCGCGGCGTCGCGCGCGGTGTAGATCGTCCCCGACAAGAGGACGCAGTCTCCTTTTTGGAGACCTTTGATCGACTCCTCGGTCAGAGGGGTATGCAAGCGGACCGTGTTCATAGGGAAAAACCTCCGTGTCGAACGGCGTGGCACTGCACGGTGACGGCGACGGGCAATCCGGCGAGATGGGTGGGGAACTTTTCGATAAAGGTTGCGACGCAAGTCAAACGTCCGCCGAATCCCTGCGGACCGACGCCGAGACGATTGAGGTCCTCCGTCCACTCTTTCTCCAAGCGGTCGAGTTCGGGATCGGGATTGATCGAGCCGATCTCGCGGAACAGCGCGTGCTTTGACAGAAGGGCCGCCTTTTCCATCGTCCCGCCCAGTCCCACGCCGAGGAGTACGGGTGGGCAAGGATTGCCGCCGGCTTCCCGGACGGTACGAAGGACGCACTCTTTTACGCCGGGCAGACCTTTGGAAGGCGGGAGCATATAAAGACGGCTCATGTTTTCACTGCCGAATCCTTTCAGCATGATCTTTACGTCGAACGAGTCGCCTTCCACGAGGTCGTAGTGGATGACGGCGGGGGTGTTGTCTCCGGTGTTGATGCGGGTGACGGGGTCGAGGACGGATTTGCGGAAGAAGTTGTCCCGATACGCTCGTCTGACGCCCTCGTTGATCGCGTCGGTCAAGGAGCCGCCTGTGACGCGGACCTCCTGCCCTATTGTCACAAAGACTACCGCCATCCCGGTATCCTGGCAGACGGGGTCGGCGTTTTTTTCGGCGAGGAGGGCGTTGTTGATCATCACGTCGAGGGCGAACTTCGCCGCGCCCGTTTCGATCGGCAAGTCCTCTTGCAAAGCGTTCATACAAGCGTCGTCGATTCTGACGCCCGCCCTTTTGATCGTTTCCGCGACCCGTTCGGTCACTTCGGCACAAGCCACCGTCTTCATATCTACCTCGTATAAGTTGTCTTTTTTTGCCGCAATGTACGGTAAAAACTCTTCTATATTGTAATATGTTGCGTTGCGATTGTCAAACGGGAAAGTTTAGTGTATAATAATCGGGTAAAGGGCAGACGCGGGAGAGTGCTTTCGCGTCCGTAACCGCGTATAGGAGAGTTATGGCACTGAAGATAGCGATTCTGGGCAGTGGATCGAAGGGGAATTGTTCGCTTCTGTCGGACGGCAGGACCAGTATCCTGATCGACGCCGGACTCGCCCCGACCGCCATTGTCAAGAGACTGTCCGACTTTGGGTTGGACTTGTCCGACATCGACGGACTTCTTCTTACGCACGAGCACGACGATCACATCCGGGCGGTGGAGCAGATCGCGCCCTTTTTGCACGTCTATTCCCATCCCGACACGCTGGACGCCGTGGAAAAGAGACAGCGCGTCCCCTTGCACAGTCGGATGGAGATAGGGGAGGAGGAGTTCTCGATTGGGACACTGGACATCCGACCCTTCCGCGTCAGCCACGACGCCGCGCACCCCTTCGGCTTTTCGGTCAAGGACTTTGAGACCAAGGTTACCTATATGACCGACACGGGGTACGTCTCCAAGGGGATGCTCTCGGTCGCAAAAGGGAGCGACCTGGTCGTATTGGAAAGCAATCACGACAAGGACCTTCTGACCCGCGGCGTGTATCCGTACTATCTCAAGAGGCGCATTTTGTCCGACCAAGGGCACCTCTCCAACGAGGAATCGGCTCTTGCCGCGTACGACCTCATCGAGTCCGGGGCAAAACGCATAGTCCTCGCGCACTTGTCGGAACAAAACAATCTGCCCGAACTGGCGTACTGGACCACCGAGAACTACCTCTCGAGCAAGGGAGTCACCTCATCGGACTGCGCGCTGGAAGTGGCAAAACAATGGTCCACGACCTTCGTGGATCTTTCGAAATGATCGTTCGTCCGCTTGCCGGACGGAAAGGAGCAAAGTGAACAAGAGAGCCATTCGCCCCGAGGACGCCGTCCTCGTCTATCTCATCGGTCTCGGTCTGTATCAGATCACCGGGGTCATTCTGTCCCTCGCCTTTAAGCAGAAGGGGGACGCGTACCTCTTTTTGGCATACGCCATGCCGCAGATCTTCTATATCGCCACGGCGGCGGTATACTTTCCGCTCCTGAAGGTCCGTCTGAGCGTCCTGCCCGCGCGGGAGGACGTGAAAATTTGTCACTACCTCTTTGCCGCGATCACCGGACTGGGGCTGTTCTTTTTTGCGCTTTTGCCCAATCACGGCGTGACCGAACTCTTCGCAAAACTCGGACGAACGCTCACGGTGAACGTGCCGAGTCTGGATACGCCGGGCAATATCGTCCTGGGCGTGCTTATCTTGTGCGTCCTGCCGGCGATCGGGGAAGAACTCGTTTTTCGCAAAGTTTTCTGCGACGGCTTTTCCGCTTACGGCAAGATCCCGGCGATCCTCTTGTCGGGGGTGCTGTTCGGGCTGGGACACTTCAATCTGGCGCAGACGGTGCACCAGATCGCTCTCGGGATCGTACTGTCCTATCTCTACGTCAAGACGAAGAACGTAACTTTGACGAGTCTGATCCACTTCGGCAACAACTTCCTCGCGCTGTTTATGACAAAAATCACCGGGGAGGCGCGTTGGAAAGATCTGACGGTGCTTGGCGTATGCTTTGCCGTAGGGGCAGTTCTGCTTGTCGGCGGACTGTTGTACTTTTACTTCCGTACGCCGAAGTTGCCGAGAAAGGGCAAGTGGGTCGGCAAGTCGGACCGGGAGACCGAAGAGAGTTCGGATACCGAGATCGTGGCGATCTATTCCGACGGAGAGCGGATAGAGGCGAGTGCGCCGACGGTGGAGCGGAGACAAAAGCCCTCCCTCTACGTCGTCGTCTTTTTCTGCGCGGTGGCGGTCTTTTGGCTGATCGCCGCGATATTCGGATAGGAGGCGTATGACCGCTACCGCAAAAAAGTGCTGTATATTTTTCATCTCGTCGGCATGGCTCTTGGTGCTTCGTATCGTCGTCTCCTATTTGCCACTCTCCGACAACGGGTCCGACTGGCTCTTTTCCTTTATGGCGCAGGCGGTGGGGATGGGCGTCATCCCGCTTGTTTTGTACAAGTTCTGGGTCAAAGAAGACGTACTGACCGGTCTGTCCATAAAGACCAAAGTCCCCGGAGTCGTGTGGGGACTGGTGCCGGTGGTGGCGATTTTGACCACCTTTGTGACCCGCGGAGTCAGCATCGTGTGGCAGACGGGGTTGCGGCTCGTCGGCTATACGCACGTCAATTCGGTCGGGACCATCTATTCCGATATCGGGGTCCTTGTCATGGACATTCTGGTGACGGCGATCCTCCCGGCGATGTTCGAGGAGTTGACCGATCGCGGACTGTTGTCTTCTGCGCTCGGCGGGGTGGACGACAAGGTAAAACTCGTCCTGATGGCGTTCTTTTTTGCGTTGGCGCATCAAAACATCGTTCAGACCGGGTATACCTTTGCCGCGGGGCTGGTCTTTTCGTACCTACTTTTGACGACGAAGAGCATTTTTCCCGGGGCGATCGTACACTTTTGCAACAACTTTTTGTCGGTGATCGGGAGCTATTCTTCGCAAACGAACGGACTTTTGGCGCGTATCACCGATCTGTACTATGAGTTTATTAACGAGTTTTTCCTCTTGGCTCTGCTCATTTGGATCATCGCGGGCGTATTGCTCGTGTCCGTCCTCCGTCGGATCGGCTGGATCATGAAGGAGTCTTCGAGCGCGCCGACGGAAAGAAAGGGACCCGCCGAGTGGTACGAGTACGCCTTTTTGTACGGCGCGGCGGCGATGATGATCCTGAGTACCGCTTTCACCTTGTTGTGGGGGATATGGCGATGATCAAGATCCGTCTCGTGTGCGTGGGAACGCTGAAAGAGTCGTACTGGAGGGACGCCCTTGCCGAGTATACGAAGCGTTTGTCCCGCTACGCGTCTTTCGAGGTGATCGAAATAAAGGAGCGGCGCACCCCGGAGGAAGAGGGCAAGGAGATCTTGTCAAAACTCCGCGGATATACGATTGCCTTCGACCTCAACGCCAAGGAGCCGACCAGTGAGGAACTGGCAAAGATCCTATCCGAAAAGGCGGCGGCGGGGACGAGCGAAACCTCTTTCGTCATAGGCGGGAGCGACGGGCTCAGTGAAGAAGTGAAAAAATCGGTCGATCTCAGGCTGTCTTTCGGTCGGGTGACCTATCCGCATCAGTTGATGCGCGTGATCGCCGCGGAGCAGTTGTACCGGGCTATGACCATCATAAACGGCGTCACCTACCACAAGTAGAGGAACGTCTCCCGTGTCCGCTCGCATAGGATACGGCATGGACTATGAAAAGGACCTTTTCGACCGCTGTCAAAGCCTCGGTCGGACGGAGACGATCGGACGGAGCGTACTGGGACGCGAGATCTATCTCGTGCATTCGGAGAAAAAGACGAACACACTTGTGGTATGCGCCACGCACGCAAGAGAACACGTGACGACCGACGTCCTCTTCGGCTTGTTTTGGCGGACGGGGTTGTTCTGCGACTTTTTGCCCGTACACAATCCCGACGGCGTGTGCCTGGCAAAATACGGCGCGGAGTCGGTGGCGGACCGAAAAAAAAGAGAATGGCTGATCGAGCGGAACGGCAAAGCGGACTTTTCCTTATGGAAAGCGAACGCCAATGCGGTGGACCTGAACGTCAATTTCGACGCCCGATGGGGGAGCGGAGACAAAAACGTCTTTTCTCCCGCCGGAGAAAACTACGTCGGACCGTGCGCCGAGAGCGAGCCGGAGACGGTGGCGGTCGCCGACCTGATCCGAAGAGGCGACTACTCGCAGGTGGTCTCCTTTCACACCAAAGGCGAGGTGATCTACTGGGGATTTTCGCCCAACTTCCTGTACAGGGAGGAAGCGGAAAGATTCGCTAAGGCTTTGGGGTACGGGCTGGAGACGGCGAAGAAATCTTGCGGAGGGCTGAAGGACTATTACGATCTTTATACCGACGGACTGGGATTGACGGTCGAACTGGGGGAGGATCGCTTCCCGCATCCCTATCCGACGTCGGAGACGGACGCTTTGACGGAAAAACTATATAAGGGGTGGGAGATACTGTATGACAACGGCGAAAGGATCGCGGCAACACGAAGAGATCTTCATGGAAGAGGCCCTTAGACTGGCGCGCGAGGGGGCGGATATGGGAGAGATCCCCGTCGGCTGCGTGATCGCATTGGACGGCGAGGTGATCGCCACGGGACAAAACAACGTCGAAAGGACGTCGGACCCGACGGCGCACGCCGAGATCTCCGCCATAAAAGAGGCGGCGAAAAGGTTGGGAAAGAACCTGTCCCGGTGCGAGTTGTACGTCACCGTCGAGCCGTGCGCGATGTGCGCCGGAGCGATCGTAAACGCCAAGATCGGGAAACTTTATATCGGGACCGAGGAGCCCAAAACGGGTTGTTGCGGTACTTTGTACGACCTTGTCGAAGACGCCCGGCTCAACAGCAATCCAAGGGTCGTGCGGGGGATAAGAACAGAGGAGTGTAAAAAGCTTATGGCGGATTTTTTTGCCGCGAGGAGGGACAAATGATCATCGTAGGGCTGGGAAACGTCGGCGAGCAGTACGACGGGACGTATCACAATATGGGGTTCCGCGTGGTGGACGCGCTTGCGGACAGACTGAACAAAAAGGTCAACAAGATCGAGTGTTCGGCGTTGACCGGCGTGGCGTCCATAGCCGGAGACCGTGTGGTACTGGCAAAGACTCTCACCTATATGAAAAACAGCGGAGCGGCGGTAAAGAGTCTCCTTGAGCGTTACGGACAGACGTTGGACGATCTGGTGATCATATACGACGACGCGGATATCGACCGTTTTTCCGTCCGCGTGCGGGAGAAGGGTAGCGCCGGCAGTCACAATGGGATGAAGAGCGTGATAGAGTACCTGTCCACCGACGACTTTTTGCGGGTAAGAATGGGGATAGGCAAGAGCGACCGACCGCTCATCGACTACGTCCTCGACAAGGCGTCTCCGGAAGACGACAAGATCTTTTCGGACAGGGCGTACAAGGTCGCGGACCTCTTGATCGAGTACTGTCGGGACGGTGACGCGTCGAAGTTGATGCGCAACGCCAATATCATTCGATAAAATACATTTTTCGGACGAAAAAGTGGGACTTGACGGAAGATTTGATTTAGTAAGAGGGCAACTTGCCGAGTTGAAGAGAGCCGTGGACGGCGGAAAGTCGTCGGCGGTCTTTTATCTTGCCGAGCAAAATCGCTATCATATCGCAAGCAAACTGGGTCGGACCTTTTTGTACGTCGCGGGGGACGCCGTATCCGCGAGGCAGGCGTATGACTCTCTGTGCGAGTACTGCGACGGCGACGTCTTGCTGATGCCCGAGCGAGAGGACTATCTCATCAGAAGAAAGGCGGTCAATCCGTCTATGCTGTTCGGACGGGTGGACGCCCTTGCTCGACTGCTCGAAGGGAGACTGCAAGGCTTGGTCGTCACGGCGGAAGGGCTGGCGCAGTACTATCCCAACCGAATGGTTTTTGCCGACTGCGTGTTGGAGACGGCGATTGGTGAGACGTTTGACGCGGAAAAAGCCGCGGACAAACTCGTCGAGATGGGCTACAGACGGGTGGAGATGGTGGAAAGTGGGACGGAGTTCTCCGTGCGCGGCGACCTCTTCGACGTCTACCCTTTGGGCGGGAGCAAGCCGATCAGAATAGAACTTTTCGGCGACGAAGTGGAAAAGATCCACTTTTTCGACCCTTCCTCGGCGCAGTACTCGGGCGGGACGGAGTCGGTCACGATCTATCCGGCGACGGACTTTCTCGTCCCGAAAGAAGAAGTCCCCGCCGTGCTGAACCGCCTGAAAAAGGACGCGAAAAACCTTCCGCACGAAGCGAAGGAGAAATTGGACGAGATCGTGGAGAACTTCGTCAATCGTCCCTCCGATCCGCTTAACACTTACCTCTTGCCCTATCTTGTCGGAAAGTCTACCTTATGCGACTATTTGCCCGACGACGGCGTGATCCTGTACGGCGATACCAAGCAGATCGAGGACAAATTGAGACTGTTAAAGAACGGTATCAACCAGCGCGTGGAGGCGATGAAGGAATCGAAGACCGCCTTCGATTCGCATAAAAAAGGCGTCGCCGACATGGGAGAGCTGGCTATGGACGAGCACGTCAAGATCGGCTTCGGTCGGATCACCGTCAACATATCTCTGTTCGTCCCGAAAGCGGTCTTTACGATCAGAGCCAACGCGCTCCCGCCGTACTACAACGATATGCCCTCCTTGTTCGAGCAGATGAAGAGTCTCGAGAGGTCGGGCGCGGACATCCTTGTCGCCTGTCGGGACGAGTACGGACTGAAGACGATGGAAGACAACTTTTTCCGCGAAGGGATCCCCTACGCCACAGATGACGGGAAGGGGGAAAAGAGGGGACTGGTCCTCTCTATCGGACCGATATCAAAGGGCTTTTTTTACCCCGCCGAAAAGTTCGGCGTCGTCGGGATCAACGACTATTCCCGTAGGACCGAAAAGAGAAAGAGCGAAAAGGCGAAGCGTCTCGTATTCGAGCTTCCGGAAAAGGGTGACTACGTCGTGCACGAACGCTACGGCATAGGACTGAGCGAGGGGATCCAGCGCATCACGACGACATCGGGGGAGCGGGACTATTACGTCATTCTCTACCGCGAGGGAGCGAAACTGTATCTGCCGTGCGACCATCTGGACAGCATAGAGAAGTACAACGGCGTAGACGCCCCCGCCCTGAACCGTCTGGGCAGCAATGAGTTCGAGCGGGTCAAAAAGAAGATCAAAGAGAGCGTCAAAAAGATGGCGATTGACCTTCTGTCTCTGTATCGTGCGCGTTACGGGAAAAAGGGCTACAAGTATCCGCCGGACACCGTGTGGCAAAAGGAGATGGAGGAGGACTTCCCTTATGTGGAGACCGACGACCAGCTGGTGGCGATCGGAGAGATCAAGAGGGATATGGAGCGGGGCAAGATCATGGACCGGCTCCTCGTCGGAGACGTCGGCTTCGGCAAGACGGAGGTGGCTCTCCGCGCCATCTTCAAGACCGTCGTGGAGGGCAAACAAGCGGCGATCCTTTCCCCGACTACGATCTTGGCGCAACAGCATTACGAACTGGTCAAAAAGCGTTTTGCCCGCTTCGGGATCAAGGTCGCGTTGTTGTCCCGATTCGTCAGCGAAAAGGAGATCAAGGAGTCGGTAAAAAAGATCGCCGACGGGGAGATCTCGGTCGTGGTGGCGACCCACAGGATCTTGTCCAAGGACATACAATTCGCCGATCTGGGTCTGCTCGTACTGGACGAGGAACAGCGGTTCGGGGTGGAGCACAAGGAGAAATTGAAGGTGCTGCGCGACTCGGTCAACATTCTGAGCCTTTCGGCGACGCCCATTCCGCGCACGTTGCATATGGCTCTGTCCGGGATCAGGGACATCTCCACGTTGGAGAACCCGCCGAAGAATCGTCTCCCTGTCGAGACCTACGTCACCGAGTACAACGAAAACCTTCTTTTGGACGCGATCAATAAAGAACTCATGCGGGACGGGCAGGTCTTCATCCTCTACAATAAGGTCCGCACGATAGACAAGTTCTTTGACAGGGTCCGCGCGTTGGTCGATCCGTCGGTCAAGATCGTCTACGCGCACGGGCAGATGCCGGAAGAGACGCTGGAGGACAGGATCAAGTCCTTTTACGACGGCGACGCCAAGATCCTCATCTCCACGACCATCATCGAAAACGGCATCGACCTCCCCAACGCGAACACCCTCTTCGTACTGGACTCCGATACTTTGGGGCTGAGTCAACTGTACCAACTCCGAGGCAGAGTGGGCAGGAGTGACGTGCCCGCCTACGCCTATTTTACCGTGCCTGAAGGCAAGCTCCTGACCAAAAACGCCGTCCAACGACTGGAGGCGCTCCTCGACAATACCGAGCTGGGGAGCGGGTTCAGGATAGCGATGCGCGACCTCGAGATCCGCGGCGCGGGAAACGTACTCGGCAGAGAGCAGTCCGGGCAGATGGAAAAGGTCGGCTACGAGACCTATCTGAAACTCATCCAAGAGGGACTGGACGAGGCGCAGGGCAAGACGGTGGAGGAAGAATCCGACGTGGAGATGCAAGTGGACGGCGACTTCGCTCTGGACGAAGAGTACATTCCCGACGGTCGCGGCAGGATCACTTTCTACAAACGGGTGAGTCTTCTCGAGAGCCGCGACGAAGCGCAGGAGTACTATGACTATCTGAAAAAGAACTACGGCGACCCGCCCGCGGCGGTGCGTACCGTCATCCGGGTGGGGCTGATGAAGAACCTGGCGAAAAAGCTCCGCGCCGAACGGGTGGTCGTGGGGAAAAAGGGCGTTGGAATCTATTTCGCCGACGCCAAGTGCCTGACCGACGAAAGGCTCTTTGTCGCGCTGGAAAAGTACCGCGACTACTGCGTCCTTACGCCGTCGTCAACGCCTGTCATCGTCTTCCGCGGCAAAAATCTCACCGACGCAAAACGAGTCCGTCTCGTCCTTGACTTTTTGGATTGCGCCGTAGGAAAGTAAATTTCGGAACCTTTATTCCGCAATTCAGGAACCCAAATCAAATAAAATAATCAAAAAACCTTCTGTTCGATGACAGAAAGTCAGTAATTTTGCGGGAAATATTTTTGTGATAGACGGATTGATGGCCCACTTATTCTAAGCCCAAGAACACTTGAGACGAAGCGGAGGACTCGTTGTTTTTTCTGCCGCTTTCGTCTTCGAGGCCGAAAATATAATCGGTTGTGACGGAAAAATATTTGGAAAGTGCAATTATGTTTTTGATATCCGGGTCCGTCTTGTCCGTTTCCCATAAAGCGACAGCCGACCTTGTGACATGTAATGCCTTTGGCTAAGTCGGCTTGTGTGACCCCTTTTTCTTTTCTTAAACCTTTGATTTTTTCCCCTCCCGGCGAGAAATCATAGGAAGGTGCGAGCAAAATCCGGTTTGATTTCTCCCGGAGCCAAGGGCGGACTCAGAATGCCGCCTGTGCCACATACGAGGAGGATCGAA
>JAFVAC010000108.1 GCA_017476265.1 Clostridia bacterium | reverse complement strand
TATCGGTCAAAAGATACTTGTTGTCCCCGGCGTAAGTGCCGTTTATTCTGTTATAACTGCACATGACCGTATACGGCTGCGCCTCTTTGACGGTATTTTCAAAAGCGGGCAGATAGATCTCGCGCAAAGTCCTCTCGTCAAGGTCGGAAGAGATACTCATACGGCGGTACTCCTGCGAATTGACGGCGAAGTGCTTCAGACTGGTCCCCACTTTCTTTTTCTGCATAGCGTTGACGTAAGCCGCGCCCAACTCGCCTGCAAGATACGGGTCTTCGGAAAAATACTCGAAATTACGCCCGCAGAGAGGGTTCCTTTTGATGTTGACGCCCGGTCCGAGGACGACGTCCACGCCCTGATCGGCGGACTCCGAAGCGATGGCGTCGGCGACCGCGGCGGCGGCATTCCGATCCCAAGAAGAAGCGACCGTTACCGCAGTGGGGAAGCAGGTAGCCGGCATGCTCTTTTGCATCGCATTGCCGACGGCGGCTTGGTCCATCTCACGGCGCATACCGTGCGGTCCGTCGCTCACGCGAACAACGGGCAATCCGTACTTATCAAGCGGTACGGTGGTCCAAAAATCCATTCCGGAACACAGCGCGCACTTTTCTTCCAATGTCATCTGAGACAAAATATTCTGAATGTCTACCATAGGGCTCCTCAAACAAAGTTATTTCGGTATACGATAGTATTATTTTAGCACAATTCTTTCCATTACGCAATATACAATATTGCATTGCCTCCGGGACTTTGTACTGACGCATCCCTTTTCTCCTGATCGGGAACGTCCGCCAAAAAAAACGACGAAACGATAAATCGAAATGCTTGATTTATCAAAGTCTTTTCTCCAACAGTGGTCGGTACCCTGCCGAAATTTTATGCAAAGCATAAAACCGGCGAATCATTGATTTGCTATCCGTAGGGTTCACCAAGACAGCAAAACACCACCCTTTTGGGTGGTGCTGTCTTGTGTTAGATGAGGTATTTTAATACAAGTGCGTACGGCTTTAGGTGTTCGCGTGCGGAGAGAACCACGCGTTCATGCGCACCTCTTCGCTTATTTTGTATATGTTCCGAAGGCAAAGACCTCATTCTTGATAGTCGTTGGGCTATAATCGTGATGATACAAGCCGTTAATCACGATAGAACCATTCGAAGCATCGAAGTTTCCTCTGAGATAGAAATCGGGTGGATAATCATGAGAGAAAGTCATATCGTAGTTTTCTCTATCTTCTTTTCTTATATATTCATATGGGTTATGCTCGATATATAGATAAATCGTGTTTTTGTCGGAGGAGGTCCAATATACGCCTTCCACAATTTCATCTTCGTTTTTATATTGGAATAACGCATAAGCATATGGTTTTGGCATCACAAATGTCATGGAAACACCGTCATTCAGCGAATATGTTCCTTCTGGTACTTGATAGGTGTTTGCGTATTTGTAATTATCTTTTTCTTGCTTATACTCTTTTCCTTCGAGGACATATGTGCCTAATTTGTAAGGAAGTTCACTTATTCGGTAGATGTGGGAGTATATCCTCCCGTCATTCATTCCTTTGGACTTTTCTTCCTTTATCGTGGTGAATTGGGTGAAATCGGTCTTGAAATCATCGACATACGTATATAACCAATCTTCTTTTTCGACATCGTTCCTAGATAAGATGAAGTTCAATGTGTAGGTGTTCTCACCGTTATTCTCTTGATATACTACCCTATATGTCCCCGAATATTTAGTATCGCCTTTTTCGACGTATTTGAATGTCATGACGTCTTTTGCGCCGTCGAATTCGAAATACGTGTCTGTAACGTTTTTCTCTTCGTCAATAAGGAACCATTTCCCTGTGGAAGAGTCTAATTCATCATCGTATTTAGTAACGTCGTCTTTGCCGCCGGAAAAAAGATCGCAGCCGGTTAAAGCGAATATAAAAACAAATATTATTGCCAACCAAGATTTACGCATTGTCGATAACCTCCCAATACCCTCCTTTGTCGGGTCCCTGATGTCTGATGATTCCTTTTTCTTGCAATTTGTTTAGATGGTGCCTAACGCTCCCTTCCGTTCTATCTAGAATGATTGAAAGGTCTTTTCTGGAGATTTTGCCATTGTTTTTTAGCAATTCGATTATTTCTTCTTCTATATTTTCTGGTTGTTTTCTGTCATTTTTTCTGGTCGCATAATTGAACCCATCACGATTGAACGGAATAACAACGTCAATGTAAAAATCAGAAAAACATAGGCCTCTTCGCCATAAACCTTTACTACAGATGGAACTCCGTGGCCGCTTTCCTCTGCAAAATTACATGCTCTGAATATATCAAATAATTGCTTGTTTACAGGTTCGCTTTTTCCTTTTAAAAATTGATCTTTTGTTAGAGTTTTATCTTACGCATGTTTTCATCAATGTCATTCAATCCAATTACTTCATAATTGTTTGTAATTCCAATATAAATGAGCCCGCCCTCAGTGTTCAAAAAAGCAACGATTTCCTTAGGCAAAGCATTATTCAATGATTCTTTCAATTCTGTATTATTGTCCTCGCCAATAAACATACATTCACCTCTATATTTAAATTTTATCACAACAACCACCAGAAAACAACCAGTAAACAACCAGAAAAAATAATTTTTGATGCCATTTATTGATTCTCATTCTTCAAACGCTGTGCTTTTTTAGTTTCGTCCAACCTATCACCAGTTTCGTCCCGCAACCGGAGTTTCGTCGCACAATCAAATCGACAAAATAAAATGACCTTGAAATCACCTGCTGATAATTGACTCCAGAGCCTTAATTTATTGAAAATACACCGAAAATTGGCTAAATAATGCCTAAAATAAAGAAAAACGGCCGATAACAATTGTATCAACCGTGTTCTTATCATATGGTGACCCCTACGGGATTCCCTCGCACTCTCGCTACCGCTCGCCGACAGTCCGGTGCGGGTCGACGCCGCACTGTGGCGTCGACTTTTTCCGCCCGTTCGCTATTTTATGCAATGCATAAAACCGGCGAATCATTGATTCGCTACCCCGTAGGGTTCACCAAGACAGCAAAACACCACCCTTTTGGGTGGTATCGTCGGGATCGCTCGTACTTCCGATTCCGTTTCTTTTTTTATTCCTACTTATCGGCTTTTCTACCTTTGTTTTGCTCTGTTTTACCTCGCCAGATTTGCCTGCGGCAAATTTGCGACCCCATAAATGTCCCCTTATCCCGTAGGGGTCACCAAGACAGCAAAACACCACCCTTTTGGGTGGTGCTGTCTTGGTGACCCCTACGGGATTCGAACCCATGTAGCTGCCGTGAGAGGGCAGAGTCTTAACCGCTTGACCAAGGGGCCTTGCAAGCGTGTATTATTTTAGCATACCTTTCCTCTTATTGCAAGCGTTTTTTCGGCTTTTTCGGAATATTCGTTTTTATGAAAGAAGCGGCGCGTTTTACCGCGCCGCTCCGTCTGTGTTCGTTCCGTTCCGTCAGTCTACGTCCTCGTCGATGTGGACCACGGACGCGTCGCCCGTCACGTCGCCGAAGAGACCTTCTTTCTCCTCGCCGTTGACGGTGATTGTGTAGCGATAGTCTTCGGTCGCGGCGACGCCCTTGTAGGTCGTGTCTTTCTGCACTTGTCCGACCAAGGATCCGGCGTACACAATGCCGCAGTCGTCGATCGTCAAGGTACCGCTTCCTATGCCGTAGGTCAGGGTCATCTCACCGTTGATGATGCCGACGTATCCGCCTGCGTAGACCGTACCGGCGCCGGTGACCGTGATGTCCAGTCCGCTGATGCTGTTCTGGACCTTGTTGTCGTGAGCGACCGTACCGCCATTGCCGTAGCCGAGGAAGCCGGAGACGATGACCGTGGAGGTCGGGGCGGCGGCGATGTCGATCTGACCGCCGACGGTGACGTTCCTGATCGTGCCGTTGTCGTTGTAGACTGCGATCGCACCGAAAGTGAGGTCTTCCGTCGTCGTCGCGCTGTAGTACACGTTGACGCCGAAGTCGCTGATCGTACCTGTGTTCCTGTACACGAGCGCGCCGGTCACGTTCATAAGACTGCTGACCGTACCCGTCTCGGCGGACCAGTTTTCACTGTTCTTACCGTTGATCGAACCCGAGAACTCCAGCCCTTCGCCTATCGTCTTGAAGTCGGTGAAGGTGATATCGTTGGCGATGTTGTAGTTAGCGAACAGCATCTGCTCGATGTAGGCGAAGTCCTCTGCCGTGCGCACGGTAAAGGCTTCGGCGGCGTTCCTGTTGCCTTCCAGACGGTAGATCCCGTTGAAGACTTTCGTGAAGGCGTTGGTGCCGTTCGAGAAGGTCGCGTTCCTCATGTCGGTATTGTCGAAGGATGTCAGCTTGGCACCGGTCTGGTTGCGGGTCCTGTTGATGACGCCGTTGCTGTAGTTGTTTTCGCGCACCGCGAAGACGTTGTCGAGGGTGTACGAAGCGATCTCTCCGCCGCCGACAATGGGTCCTACCATTGCGCTGCCGGAGGTCGTGTACCCTTCTACTCTGCCGAGGGCGATGACGGTACCCGTGGTCTCGACGCCGTTCCTGTTAAAGTAAGAGCCGATACGCAAGCCGTCGTCGTAAGCGGTGATCCCGCCTGCGTAGACGGTACCGCTCGTCGCGGTCGCTTTCACGTTGACGATCGAGAAGACGTCATAGACGGAGCCCTCCGCCGCATAACCGGTGACCGCGCCGACGTAGGCGCTGTCGGAGGCGGTGGCGACCACCTTGCCGATGGCGATCACGTTGCCGACCGAGCCGCCGGACAATTTGGCGGTGACGGTACCGGCGTAGATCGTATCGAGGTCGGTCTCGGCGACCAACTCGACGTCGGTAAACACCAGATTGGCAACCGTACCGGACAGATCGGCAAAAAGTCCCACTCTGTCGCCGTCGGCGACGTCATAGCCCAAGCCGAAG
>JAFVAC010000107.1 GCA_017476265.1 Clostridia bacterium | reverse complement strand
TAACCCTTATAGACTAACACAACTCTCAAACATTTGCGAGTCTCTTGAGCCCTGCTCCTACGTTTTTAACCCTTATAGAATAACACAACTCTCAAACCTCCGATTGCCTGAGTTGCTCGCTACGCTCGTTTTTAACCCTTATAGAATAACACAACTCTCAAACCTCCAGTGCGAAGTATTCCGACAGCCTATTGTTTTTAACCCTTATAGAATAACACAACTCTCAAACTTAATCGGGAAAGGTTCTATCTCGCTACTCGTTTTTAACCCTTATAGAATAACACAACTCTCAAACCAAGTTTGGCGATCGCCGATTCGAGATTTTGTTTTTAACCCTTATAGAATAACACAACTCTCAAACGACTTTATACTTATATAACGTCGAAGATGAGTTTTTAACCCTTATAGAATAACACAACTCTCAAACTTTCAGGACCTTACGCGTCAATGATTTTGAGTTTTTAACCCTTATAGAATAACACAACTCTCAAACCTCAAATCCAAGGAATAAGAGCATCTCAATACAGCAATGAGGTTATTCTATTCTTTATGATTATACCGTTATTGTTGTCTTTTTGCAAATAATTTCGCACAAGTCACTTGTTATTACTGTGGCTTCTTCCTTCTCTCCTATGGGACGACTCAACGAACTCTCTATCAATAACAACGCTATTTTTTCATTTTCACAATGTGCATAGAACGACTGTAGCTCTTTATCGGTTAAAACCGATTTCAGATTGACAAAAACGATAAAAGCAATATCTTTGAGCGCGGCTAAAGCGGTCACATACGTCACAACTTTTTCTAATAACGTATCTCCTTCGTCCCGTACGCGAACAGAATGAACTTTTAATATATCGGAAAAAGACGGAGCGTCGTACTCAATCGGTATAGGAGAAAGAAAAGAGAGTTTTTCCATAAACATCTCCTCTTGAGATAGTCTTGATGCAAAGTCTTCCGCCAATTCACCCCGTGAAAAAAGGTTTTCCAAATTTTTATACAGAAGACCGGTGACTTTTTTATCATTGATCTCCAGTGAAAAAAGGTCTGTCACCATGGCTCCCTTTTTCGCAGCCGAAAGGCATTTCTCCTCTTCCCAAAAGCAGAAGTCGCCCTCCGAACCGTTCAATTGCGAAGATAATTCCGACACGATCGAAAAAAACTCTTTCGGGCTCTCGATGACCAATAGGCGCACGACGCCCTCTCCGAAGACAATGGGCTCCTCCAGTTTTACATGCGTCATTTTGATCATATTTCCACGATCCTCTCCATACTATCGACGATCTCTTTTTGTCCGTCTCCTACCGCATATTCTATTCTGGAAAACTGATTTTCGGTGATTTCCAATATTTCCACCAGTCCTTTCGGCGGTAGATTTTTGTACAGATCTTTCTTGACCGCGATTCCGGCGACGTTATTCATGATCAGTTTTGTATAAACCGACTTTTGCATCATAATAAAACCTTGCTTGATCAAGTATTTCCTGAAAGCATTGTAATCGCGCACGTTTTTACTCGTTTCCATCGGCAAATCGAAAAAAACAATCATTCTCATAAATCTATAGTTCATCTTCAAACAGCACTTCTTGCGGCAATATCAAAAGCGACGCGTCTTCCTCCGACATCGCACGAAAAAAACTCATTACGAATATTCTGATTGCATTGTCCAACGTGGTCGTCTGTCCGTCAATAATGGTCTTTAAGCTCAGCGTCCCTATCATTTTTTTCTTAAATCCCTCATCGTCTTCTTGCAAGCTCAATGCCGTTCTGTCCACATAAGGGCGAAAAATCTCCATTAGATCGCATCCTAAATTGAACTCGTTAAACTCATTGACGTGCCATATCCCGATTTGCGTTAGATACCCGGCGGCGGCGATCGTACGGTTGACCTCCGCCAATACGACGGCGTATCCGTAGTTCAAGCATCCATTTAAGAAGCTTTCTCTCCGTCTCGAACCCTTGTCCCCCAACAAACAATTGAAGTACACTTTTGCCGCATGTCCCTCTCTATTCGTCTCGTCGTTTACGCATACCTCATCGCAGTATCCGTTCAAAATGTTCGCCTGTTCTTCAAAACAATACTTTGACAATACTTCCGACTGGAGTTTTATCTTTCGTTTGACAATGACCTGCCACACGATTTGTTTCATTTCTTCCGACCAGCAAAACTGTTCTCGATATTTCTTTACCGTACTCCTCGACCCGTAATAGGGAATCAACTCGGAAGATGGGTTGTTCTTTTCGTCGCAAAAAATGACTTTGATATTGCGCTTCGTCAATTCGTTTATCAAAGCGGCGGTCAAAGAGACCGCCGTGCTTTGAACAATCAGAGTGTTGATTTCTTGTAAAAAAATCTTCCTTTCCTCTTCTCCCCGAACGACGAGATAGTTTAACCTTGTTTCCAGTTTCGAACGGGATTTGACAACGACGGTCCGGAATCCCATCACACGCTCCTGACTCTTTTGACCGTCCCGCAAGGAGAATAGTCAATGATTTGTATCTTATTATTTTTGCAATTTTTCCCCAACAGTATCATGCCGCACCTTTTTTCCTTTCCCAATAGAGTCAGGTCCGCGTTCTCGGCGTTGCACTTCAAAAACTTGGCGATTTGCATAATGACTTTGCATTGATCAATCACAGACAACGCGTCGAATCGATCCCTGCACGCTTCGACCTTTTCCCGGAACGAGACCATTGCGGAGAGACCGGAGTAGATTTTTTTGTTCATTTGGTCAATCATCCCGGACAAAAACGCACCGTTGTTTTCCCGATTGATGATCAGCTTCGTCTCATTCTTACGGTTTGTGTGCATCTCAAATTCCTCTTTGTCCCAGCCTTCTTTAGACTTGGAAAGTTTTTCGCGCTCCAATAGATCGCCTATTTTTTTAAGGTACCGATCCTGATCTTGCGTGGTAAACCACTGGATAGCGTTATGCAAAACGATTCGGTCCCCTGTCCGCCCGGCTATGTAGCACGGCGTCCCGTCTACGACAAGCAAAGACTTCAGTTTGATGATCGTCCCCACTTGTGGCTCAACAAACCCTCTCCGGGACAATACCTCTTCCAGCGCTCGCTTGTCTCCCCCTGTCCGGTAGTGAGTCATGACGTCGATTGCTTCTATGGACTTTGACTCTTTGCCTTTCTTGTCCTTGGACGCGACGGTCACAAAATAGGCTGTCTTTGGCGAGTCGAACCCACCGTATTTTTCTTTTTGCGCCAATACTCCCTTGCCTTTCCTCGGATAGGTCGTCGTTTGACCGGCACCATAGACTGTCTCGTCATAAAAAGCGCCCTTATAAACGAAAGCGTATTTCGTCACTGTCATAGATGTCCCGGCAAAAGTCTTTTTGACGGTATCTATGGAGACTCCTTTCTTCCAAACGCCACCCGGCTGATCTTTATAGAACAACGTCCTAAGATTATATCCTTTTCCATCCTTGTTCTCTCCGTTTTCGACGTGCATATTTTTACGTATGGTCTTGCTGTTGTAATAATAGGATCTCCACGAAGAGAAAACCGAATCATATACGTTTCCGACTACAATATTCAGATATGCGTCACGCGCATGGTGCAGATCGTTGGTCTCCCGGCATTTCACCAAGCCAAACTGTTTTTTAAAGTCATCCACATTGCCGGCTTTGCTATATACGATCTTTGTGCCGTTCTCACCGTATTTTCTCTTTAACAATTCCGCTACCGCTTTTGCCGTTTGTCCGGTGACGACGAGCTGGCGCGCGACAAAACCGTTCAGATCCTCTTCCGTTAAGGGGGCGGTGCGCGTCAGCAACTTGTACTTTTTATCGCTCATCAGCTCTTTTTCGTGCAAAACTTTCCAAAAACCTTGCTGATCGGAAAATCCTGCCGGCAGAGGGTAGGTATCGCTCTTCGCTCCATTCTTTTCACGCAGGACGAGCACTTTGTTGTCTATTCCGTCGTCTTTGACCAATGCTTGCGGGACAATATGATCGACGTCGTACATATCGCCATTCAGCTGATCCAAATCAATTTGTTTTCCTGTATAGGCGCATTTGCCTAACTGCAAATAATACAAGAACAACCTCTCCTGGCGGAGTTTTAACTCGTCCGTCGCCTCTAATTCCTTACTCAACTCTCCCGTCACTTTTGCCGCATTGTAAAGGGACAACAGGCGATTCTTTCTGGACTCTTTGCGCTTCGGCTTCTCTTCTTTTGCTCTCGTTACTTCGACGAAAATTTTGTCCGGAGCATATCCGATCGCTTGGATATACTCGTCCACCATCAAAAGCGACTGCCATATTCCTCTTCTGACCATCGGCGAGACGTACAAATCCTCTACGTCTTTATAGGTCACGTCGGCACTTCTCTCTCCGTTCGCTTCTTCGATCGATCTAACAAAAGTGTACTTTTCATCAAACAAAATCTCATTGAGGTTTTTGTTGGTATTATACAATTCGCCTATGATCGTATAGACCTCTCCTGTCGCGTCGTCGACGCCACCCTCTATTTCGCATAAGAATTCTTTCGACAACTTGCCGAAATCTTTGAAAATGAGTCCCCTCAGTTCTTTCTCTTTTTCCACTATTGCGGATATGTCGCCATAATGAGCGCGGATCAACTCCGACACGATACCCTTGTCGGTATTGAGGGTGTGCCAAAGAATAATGTTTTCACAAATATCGGGACGTGTATTCACCAGATCCCCCAGGATTCTCTTTAAGGTTATGTAGGAAGACATCGTGATTTTTGCCCCGTCTTCCAGACCTGAGACCGTAATCGAATCCTGTTTCGACGCTCTTTCCTGTCCCAAAACCTTGCAGACAAAGTTTTTGATGTCTTTTATCTTGACGTCCGGTTTCTTACAATAGAGCTCATTAAACAACCGCTTTTTCATTTCAACGGAAATGGGCTCCTCGTTAATACGCAATTTGTTGATTGCGTTGAGGACGACGAACCGCTGATACAAGATCGAGGCTTTCGGAAGGACGTCTTTTCCGTGCAGATACGAGCACTTCGAGGTCATTCTTCGCATAAATGCCTCGTTCGATTTAGCCTTGTCTACCTTTTGATCGAAATTCCACGGGGTGATTTTACCCGGGGCTTTCCGCACCATCCAGCTGTTGCCCGTTCCCCCATCTCTTGCCGAATGATATGTATTCAACGGACCTACATAGTAGGGGATCTTGAACGTAAAAATAGACATAACCTTTTCCTTGAAGGTGTAGCCATCCGCGTCCTTTTTGTCCATTTCCGGATAGTCTCGGCATAAATTGTCCAATGTCTTTCGCAATTCCACTCCGTTAATTTGATGCGGGAAGAGACCATTGTCGGCGTTCAGAATTTTGGGTAAGAAAGATCCGTTCGCCACCTCTTCTTCGATCTTCAAAAACATAGGATCGTCGGCGATTT
Organism: Clostridia bacterium; assembly: GCA_017476265.1. Classification (GTDB taxonomy): domain Bacteria; phylum Bacillota; class Clostridia; order Christensenellales; family DTU072; genus CAG-1782. Next base: position 8,834 of record JAFVAC010000107.1, on the reverse strand, counting down.
GATCGGAGTAACTGTCGAGCGTTTTCTTAAGATACTTAAAAAACTCCTCCGGTTTGCATTTTTTAACTTGTTTTTTCGATCTCCCGTTGCTGGTATAGCCGACGTAATTGACATAGTTGTACTGTCTGTCCGTATCGCGGAACATTTCGTTATACGCTTCTTTGGATATACCTTTTAATAATGCTTTCAGATTTTTGAGATCTTGTTGGTGCTTGTAATAAATGGCAACCATCGCATCGGAGATGTACTTATTGTTATTCAGCACCTTTTCAAAACGCATATAGTCGTATATAACTTTTGCCTGCTCCAGCACGTCGAAAACATCTCCGTACTGCTCCTGCAAGGAAAGAAACTCATCGTCGGACATCTTAGCAAATGAAATACTTTTGTTTTCCTTATACTCTTCGTCATCAAACAGGATGAAGGGTTTGGCAGTACCGCCTACGAACAGCGTAAACCACTCCTTTTTCTGCTTGTCCGCCGCTTTTATGCAAAACAGTTTTTCCCCTGCAGAAACCTTGTCGCGGACGCCTTTTATCGCACCGATCTCTTTCCGAAAATCTTCCGCTTTATCCGAATCAAAAGTTATTGCCTCTTCTCCAAAGATATTTTCAAAGACCGCATTATAGGTCTCAAAAATGGCTTTTATGTTCAAAGCGTCGGCGACGTTTTCACCCTCAAACAAGAAATGTCCACGGTACTTGATAATATGATGAATAGCCAAATAATAAAATCTTATATCATACTTGTGCTCCCCCTCAATTAATGCCTTCCTCAAATGGAAGATTGTGGGAAAGAGATCATAAAAATTTTTATCCGTAAAGGACGAGTCGTTAAACAAGGCATTCTTCGACTTGTTCAACAAAACGTCTTTATCCTCAAAAGAAAACCCGCTGTTATTCAACCGAATGAAGAATAATTCGTCGTCCATAAACGGAGCAAAAAGCGACTGCAACAAATCTATACGCTGTTTTCTCCGTTCCAATCTTCTCCGAGCCACCCGTTTGGCTCGGCGCTCGGAAGCGTCGCTTGGCTCATCCATTGTCCGAACGGCCCAAAGGTCTTTTCCTTTAGCGCGCATAAGGTTGTACTCCTCATCCGTACAAGCGATTCCCACAGAATCGGTTCCTACGTCAATGCCAATATAATATTTTTTCATTTTTGTATCTCCTGTTGACAAGTTTATTTTTTTGTGCTATTCTAAAAATGTAGAATAACATAGCGAGTTCAAATAAAAATTTATTCTAATCACTTCTCCGCATCGGCGGAATCAAAAAGCCTCTTAAGGGCTTTTTTGTTTTCCCAATTTCCATAATACTATTTTTTTGTTCTTTTCGCAAGGTCTAAATGTCGTCCTTTGTGCACATTCGCAATTTGCGGATTTATCCCGTCGCATAGTACAATAATATTTTTTTCCGTCCGGGTGGGCGGGTGGGAGGACGGGAAGGAAAAGACCGAAGCGGTCTTACCAGTCTTCGGTCTTGTTGGTATTTTTGACGTCGTTATAATAGGATCGATAGTTCTCTTTGAAGGACTTCGTCGCTTCGGAGAGGTCGAAGCTTCTTCGTTCCGCCTTTTCCGGTGTGATGTAGTCTATCTTCTTTGTAGATCGTTTGCCGAGGACGATCTCCACTACCTCGGAGAGGTCGTCGATGACGCGCGAGCCGGTCGCCTCAAGTCGCCTGCGAGAATTGTTCCCGCTTTCGATCAGTACGCACTCCAACCCCAACGCTTGCGCGGTCTCGTAGTCGTGTACGGTGTCACCGACCATGAGCCCTCGCCCCGTGACGCCGCCTTTTTGAAAGAAGGCTCTGCCCGCCTCGATCTTGCTGTCGGCCTCCACTCCGCTCAATGCCACCACTTCGCGGAAAAACACCTTCAGGTCGTACTTTTCCAGTCCGACAGTAAGATTCTTTTTGTCGCTGGCGCTCAGAATATATTGCGGGACGGAGTTCAAAAAGAGTTTTTCCAACACTTTTTTCGCGCCTTTCCGCAAGTCCACAGGCTGTGTATCGTAGCAAGCAAAAAATTCGTCCGCGAGCTTCTCGTAGCTGTCCACCGAGAAGTCAAAACCCAGCTTTTTGTAGTACTCACGCACGGGAAAACCGAAGTTTTCGGCGTAGTACGCTTCGTCCGGGACAAAGAGTCCCCTTTTTTCCAAAGACTGCGATACGGCGAAAAATCCCGCCTTCATATCGTCCAATAACGTCCCGTTCCAATCCCATACGACGTAGTCGTAATTCATTTGTATCTCCTACCCACCCTTATCGATTGGTCGGGATCCCTTTGTGGGTGATGTTGTATTTGTCCAGCCTCTCTTCAAGGAGTTCGATCATCTCTTCGGCACTCGACACGCCGTAAATGCGATCGTCCGGGATCTCTTCATAGCGGATTCTCTGATCCAAACGCGTGTCCGCCACTTTTGCCGACCAACCTTCGACGTTATTGAACGCCAGAACCATCCTCTTCAATGCCCACGCATTGCTGATCTCCGCCAGAGTCCCTCCGCCGCCGCCTATAGCGACGACCGCCGAAGCGTTCGCCACGATGACGTTCCTGTACAGGTCCAAACCGGTCGGGATCGCGATGTCGGCGTACTCATTGGCGTCATTCGGATCGAACCCGGGCACGATGGCTACGGTGTCGCCCTCGCGATACTTGTCCGAAGCGTGCGCCCCGGCAAAAGCCGCCTCCATTACCCCGCGGAGTCCTCCGCTCTGCACCCGATACCCATGATCGACGAGCGCTTTGGCTGCTTCATACGCCATCTTATATTTCAAACTTCCGGGTTCGATAAAAGCGTCCCCGACAATAGACACGATTCTTCTTCTCATACATACCTCCATAAAAAATCCCTTATCTATCAGTATATCCAATGACTGTAAATATCGTTAAAAATTATATCATATCGAAAAATTATTTTCAATAGTGTTGATAATTTCGAAAAACTATAGTATAATACCGAAGAAAACATTGCCCCCTCTTGATTATCGCGCTTGTCAACTCAAGCCCTATAATCGGGGTCCCCAAAACAATCGTCATATTTTTTGGGGTACTAATCGGGGTCCCCAAAAACGTCGTAGACTTTTTGGGGCAAAATACCGGGGCGCACTCGTAAATTGCGAAGCAATCTGGCGACGAAAGTCGCGAATGCGTTTGTCAAACGCAGGGCGGGTCCGCCCGAATTGAAAATAATCAATAATGTCCCCGAAAAAAATGCTCTTGTGCATGAATCGGGGGTCCCCGCAAAATCACAGATTTTGTGGGGAAAAGGAGCGATCCCGAAGTACCCCAACGGCAATAACGCATGCGTTATCGCCGTCAGACGAAGGGCATCGCGACATGGAGTGGTATCGAAGCGGTCATAACGGGGCGCACTCGAAATGCGTTTGACGAGCAATCGTCACGTGGGTTCGAATCCCACCCACTCCGCCAAGTGAAACCTAAATCGAACCTGTAAAGGTCGGTTTAGGTTTTTCTTTTGCAAAAATCCCGTACTTTTCTGCGTTTTTCGGTTGTTTTTCTTGTCCGTCGGCGTGCAAAAGGTGTTCGTATCGCTACCATTATCACAAAATGGGCGTTTTATGCCGCGAAAGGTTCCAGACTCACCCCGTATAATGAGTTCATTATGCGGGGACCCCGAAAGTTCGAAAGGAGTGTGTTAGGCTATGTGCCGAAAAGGCAACGAAAAAGCCCCTTTGGGGCTGTATCGGTTGGCTCTTTTAAGCCTTTTGATACACGCTCCGCGGAGGCTCACGTCAAGAACACCGTGGAATAAACAGTCCGTGTTCTTATTCTACTTTCATTATAAGTCTGAAATCTTGCGTTCCGTAGTTCTTTTTGTTTTGGATATGACAGATAATCAAATAGTAGAATACCTGAATTCAAACAACTATGATATACGCGTTTCGCACAATGCGCGTTGGATAGATCAAAAATCTCCTTTTCTTTTTCTCTTTGTCCTGTTAGGGTGTTCCCCCTCGCGGACGGCTCACCCCCTTCTTTTCGTATAAACGAAAAAAGACCTATGCCAAAACATAGATCTTTCTACTTGTCATTACGGGAACTACGTTAGGCACTCTCGAGAATGCCGGAGTTCACCGTATTACTAACTTGTTTTATCTACGATAGTAGAAATTGGTAAAAACCCGGTGAACCCATTCATTCACCGTAATTTTACACTAACTAGCCCTACTATGAATAATAGCGTATTCGTTTTACTTTGTAAACTGCGGGCTGTACCGATATGGGCACAACTTGTTGCTCTTTGAGAAATTCGGCTATTGGCTTTTGGGTGGGATTGTTTGGGGAGATTATTTTCGGATATAGGAAGATACGCCTTGCACAAAGCGGGTGACGCCGTCCTGCACGAGGCTACGCGGGCAGGCGATATTGACGCGGACAAAGGTGCTGCCGTTGCCGCGGTACTGTGCCCCGGGGGTGATCCACAATCCCGTCGTGCGACGGATATGCTTGCACAATGCGACGCTGTCGTCGGTCACCGCGCCGACATCGATCCACATCAGATACGTCGCCTTTTGCTGCACGACGCGCACCGAAGGGAGTTCTTCTTGCAGTCTCTTTTCGACGAGCAAGCGGTTCTCATACAAATAGGTACGGAGTTGGTCCAGCCACTCCGCCCCTTGGGTAAAAGCGGCAACGGTCCCCGTGACCGCCAAAAGATTGGGCTCGGCGACTTCGTGGGCGTTGAGCGCGCGTTCGACTCGCTCAAACAAGCGTTCGTCCTCGACGATGACCGCCGATCCTTGCAGTCCCGCCAGATTAAACGCTTTGCTCGCAGACACGCAGACGACCGCCTCTTTGCCGTACTTCGTCGACCCGTAAGGGAGGTACCGAACGCCCGGAAGAGTCAAGTCGCAATGTATTTCGTCGGAGACGACGCGCACGCCGTACTTGTGGCACAACTCTCCGATCCGATCCAGCTCCTCTTTCGTCCAGACCTGCCCGGTCGGATTGTGCGGATTGCACAAGATCATCATGGTGGTGTACGGATGGGCGAGTTTTTTCTCCAGATCCCGCCAATCGATCCGATAGTCGCCGTCATAGCTAAGCGCCGACTCGAAGGTGTGACGACCCATATTCTCTATACTGTGGAAAAAGATATTGTAGACCGGCGTCAGGACGACCACGTTGTCGCCGACGTTGGTCAAACACTTCACTAATGTTGTCAGAGCGGGCACGACGCCGGTACAAAAAATCACCTTGTCCGGGTCCGGCTCCCAACCGTGGCGGTCTCTCCACCAAGCGGATATCGCCCGACCGAAGGCGGGCGGAATGATCTGATAGCCGTATACGTCGGAGTCGAGCTTCTTTTCCAGCGCCCTTTTTATCTCGGGGCACACGGCGAAATCCATATCTGCTACCCACATAGGCAGCTCGTTTTCCCGGACGTCCCACTTGAGCGAATCCGTCCCGATCCTCTCGATCGGCGCGTCGAAATCGTAACGCATTTTTTACTCCTTTATGACGATCTTGGTGCGGGTGGGATCCACGCGATCGGGCTGAAGAATGAGTTCTCCTATATGGTTAGCGCGGATGACGCCGGAAGTCGGATTGAGCACGCTGTCCACACCGCCGTCAATGTCCGCGTCAACGGTGCAGTACTCAAAAGCCAACGTCGTATTGTTAAGACGGCAATTGATGAGACGCAAATTTTCGATATAGCACATTCCCTGCAGACTCTCTATCGTGCAATTCTTGAGCGTCAAATTGCGGGAGTTCCAGCCGAGGTACTCCCCTATGATCGTGCTGTCTTCCACCACGACGTCGGTCGTATTCCAGAAGCTGTCCTTGGAATTGAGAAAAGAGTCCTTGACGGTGACGTTCTTCGCGCCGTCGAAGCAATAGTTCCCGTCCAGATGGAATCGATCGACCGCGACGTCCTCGCAGTCCATGGCAAAATAGTCGCCCACGGCTTTGACGTCCTCGATCCGCACCCCGCGGCAATGCCAAAGAGTCTCTTGCGCGTGCGGCATAGCGACGTTCTTTAAGTATACGTCCGTCGCGCGACGAAAGGTCTTGGGGGCTTCGACCAAAGAGTCCCTGACGCGGATATTTTTGGTGTACCAGACGCCCGATCTCGCCGTCTCTTTCAATGTACAGTGTTCCACTTCTACATTTTCGGAATACCAAAGCGGATATTTCCAGCAAAACGTGCTGTCGATCAACCTGATGTTTTCGCTCTCTTTTAAGGGCGACTCGCCATCCTCGAAGACGCACCCTGTCAGCTGCAAGTCCTTGCCGAAAAACAGTGCGCGCTCGCCTGTATAGACCCGATCTTTTATTTTTTCCATAATACCTCTGACTGATAAAAACTTTAGTAAGCTAATTTATTCTATCATAAAAGTCGCCGCGTTTCAATGGGTCGAAACGTATTTTTCACGAACGACGTTCAGTCCACCTGCATATCCATAAAAAAAGGAGATCTATGGACGAAAAAACGATGGAAAAGATGGCGAGAGAGTACAAGGCGGCGCTTGCCACCGCCACCGACGGGACGACCGTGGACCGGATCATCATTCTGGAAGAAGAACAGTTGGATTGTCTGGACGATCTGTTGTATCGGTCGGCAGGGCGGTCCGGGCTCAACCGCGCCGCGTCCTACTTAAAGACGTTGACCTTCCGCACCTTGACGCTTCTGTCCGCCCTGAAAGGCGAGACCTACCTCCCCTCGGTCCGCAATCGGTGCCCCGTCCAAAACGCGATCAGTCGCCTGAAGTCTCTGCAAGTGGACATCTTCGTCTTACTGGACGAACTCGGCATGGACTATTCTACCGTCGCCGAACTGCTCATGCTGGAGAACCGCAAAGCCGCCCTCATCGCCGCGCTGTAAGATGGGATCCAAGTAAAAAAAAGAGGCGCCGCGATCCGGAGCCTCATTGCGTTTTACTATTATTCGATCTCAATAGAAGGTGACGATCAGGTCTTGTGGCTCCTCCGTCTGTTCCACGTTCTTGACGTAAAAGACCGGACCGACGCTCTTGTACAGTTTGTTGTATTCCTTTTTGATCTCAGCGGTCAGGCGCAGCCACTCGTTGTTGCCGTACTTTCTGATCGGGGTATACTTCGCCACCAAGCCGCGATAGGTCGTATCCGCCTCGCAGCAGGTCATGATGTGCCGTCCGACGACCATCACGCCGTCGGGCAGTCTCCCGTCCACGGCGGTCATACACAAAAAGCGCACGTTTTTGCCGACGTAGTTGTCGGTGTTTTCCACGAGGTCGCGGTAGAAGTAGGCAAAGTCCCTGTCCTCGATCTCGATCGGGTCGGACTCCATGTCGTAAGGCAGCGGATCCTCGATGTCGTCCATCTCGGCGGCGCCGTCGGGGTACTCGTACGCGATATCGCACATGCGCGTGATCGCCCGCACCACCTTGTGGTAAGGCGTCTTGTCTCCGCCTCTTGGGAAGCGATTGAAGACCACCAGCTCCGAGACCGAGATCTTGTCGAAGACGAGCTGGCGCATATTCTGGTTGTACATAAGGAAAGTGGAGCTGTCCACGAAGGTCATGATCTGCGCGACCACCCACTCCTCCGGCATGGCGTCAAAGAAGGTCCCTATCTCCCACATCCCGTTGTACTCCACGATGATCCGACGCGCCTTATACTGCTTCTGGAGCACTTTCAGATTGTCGGGCGTGAGTTCGGAGACGTCGTTTATCGGATGAAGATCGACCTTTTTGACTTTGAATCGGGAAAAGTCCAACTCCTCTATCCCCTCTTCGCACTGCAAAATGAGGGTCCTCTCCCCGGTGTCGAAACGCGGGTCCTCGAAGCTCTCTTGTATGAACTTGGTCTTGCCGCTCTCCAAAAAGCCCAAAAACAGATAGACGGGTATCTCCATATGCTCTCCTGACTATTTCGTGAACAAGTCTGCGATCGCCTTTTCGTCGATCTTGCTGCCGATCACGCACAATCTGCCGATGACGGCGGGCGTCCCGGGACGGATGTTCTTCTCACCGGGGACGAAGTCGAAGTACAAAAATCCGCCTTTCTTGTCGGCGACGTACCCCTTGGCGCGCAAGACTATGCCGTACTTGCCGGAATCCAACGCGTCCAACAGCGCGTCGATCTCCTCGGTCGAGAACTTTTTCGCGGTCTCCACGCCCCAACTTGCGAAGATCTCGTCGGCGTGATGATGGTGGTGATGGTGATGATGCTCGTGATCGTGCTCGTCATGCTCGTGATGGTGCTCATGCTCCTCGTGGTCATGCTCATGATGGTGATGATGCTCATGCTCATCCTCGTGGTCATGATCGTGATGGTGATGCTCATGCTCGTCCTCATCATGGTCGTGATGATGGTGGCACTCGCACTCGGGATCGTCGCACTACTCGTCGTCAAATTCCTCGTGCTCCATGATCTCCTGCAGCTCGTGGATAAAGTCGGCGCTGGTGCGCTCCATCGACGCCAGGATTTGCTCGCCGCCCAGCTGCTCCCACGGGGTCGTGATGATGGTCGCGGTGGCGTTGTGCTCGCGCAGGAGCGCCACGGCGGCGTTGATCTTCTCCTCACTGAGCTTGCCCGTGCGGGAGAGGATGATGCAGCCCGCGTGCTCGACCTGGTTGTTGAAGAACTCGCCGAAGTTCTTCATGTAGACCTTGCACTTGCTGGCGTCGGCGACGGTGATGCAGCTGTTGAGGACAATGTCCTTGTCGTCCTTCGCCACGTCCTCCACCGCGCGGATGACGTCGGAGAGCTTGCCGACGCCGCTGGGCTCGATGACGATGCGGTCGGGGTTGTACTTCGCCTGCACGTCCTTGAGCGCCTCGCCGAAGTCGACCACCAGCGAGCAGCAGATGCAGCCCGAGGTC
>JAFVAC010000106.1 GCA_017476265.1 Clostridia bacterium | reverse complement strand
ATTATGAAAATAAATCTTCAAACCGTTCCTCCATCTCGTGAAAGGTTTGCGGATCCGGAGGCTGCCTTTTCAAATTTCCCGACCGTTTGAACGGATCCGGGGCGTACTTTGATCACAAAAACAGCTTCATCTCGTTGAGATTTTGTTGCATCAGATTGAGCATACGATCGGCGTACTCGTTGGTGCGGTGTTCGTCCGAGAGGCGATTGATGACCTTCGTGACGGATATGATACCCATATTGATCCCCTGGACCATGATCTCGGCGAGTTTGGAATTGGACTTGTCCTTGATGGTATTGAACATCGTCGTCATCTTCATCATGCCTTTGGCAAAGAGAGACGGATCGTCCAGCTCTATCCCGCGATCGGCGGCGTATATCTCCACGTCCTTGGCGACGGCGGCGTATCTGCCGTACTGCTTCAGCAACAGATTGCGGAATCCTCTGTCGGTACTCAGCGGACGGAGATCTTCCACGCTCTGCATCCCGAGGATGGCGTTTTTGTACACCTCTTGCAGTTCCGCCTTGTCGGGGGCGTCTTTTTCGTTTGATGCATTGTCCGTCAGGACCTTGCGCGCCTCCTCGTTCTTTCGGCCGCTACGCGGTCGGGAGAGTCTTTGCGCTTCTTCCTTCTCTTTTTGCTTTTCTTTCCGGATGTCCGACGTGTTGCCGCTCTCGGCTTCGCATGATTTTGCGGCGCTCTTTTTCGAGCGCGAGGAGTTGTCTTCTGCGCTCCGGGCTTTCGTCTCGGTCTTTTCCATAACGTCTACGTTTTCGTTCGTTTTTTCTGTCATATTCCCTCCGTTTTGCGTTAGCATACGTCTCTCGAAGGTTTTTATACCTCTTCTTCATCTTTCCGGCGAGTCTTTCATGCAGTCGCAAAAGATGTCTTTCCGTCAACTTCCTTACCGTGTTTTTCAGTAAGAGCCGCATCAAGACGATCCCCGTGAAAAAACACAAATAGGTAAAAAAGTGCAGTGCGCCCGCATTTTTTGTTTCGGTCAAGAACAAAAAAAGCGCACCGGCAAACAGGCAAGAAGCGAGGTCGCAAACAAACCTCGCCCCTCGACCGCCCACTACGGTCCGCAGGGCGAAAAAAACTTCGTACACAAGGTACGCCAGCATCCCTCCCGACAAGAAGAGCAGGGCAAGAGCCGGTTGGTCCGCCGTACTCATCGGATGAGTCTCTTCAAAAAGCCGACCTTTTCCCCTTTTTCCCGATAGGTCAGCGATTGCGGCGTCCCGTCGATCGTCAAAAGTCCGCTCTTCAGGTCCATCTCTTCCAAAGAAAAACCGCTCCCCGTGATGCTCAACCGCCCGGCGGCAAGTCGCACCTCGACCGTCTTGTCGTCATAGCTATCGACTCCGACGACCCCGGTCACAAAGAGTTTCCCCCTCTCATACCGAAAAGAATGATTGCTGTTCGGCGCCTCGCCCATACTTCACCTCGCTCTTCTCATTGTATGAAGCAGTTTAAAAGGTTATGCCTTTCGTCTTCCGATTATATTTATTCACTCATTTCCCTAAAAACGAGGTATAATATTGTATGATATACAAATTATTTTTAAAAAATTTTTAATCAAACGTCCGCTAAACGGAATCCGGGAGGTATTGAATAAGCCTGTCTGAAGCGATAGCTTTGCGCGTAAAAACTCTTCTGCAAGAGCGGAATTACTCTCAATATGAACTCTTTAAGCGTGGAGGCGTCCCACGCTCCACGTTGTGCGATGTGGTCAACGCGAAAAAGAAAAGAGTCAGCACCGATACGATCTACCAGATATGCGCTACTCTCGGCATCTCTTTAAAAGATTTTTTTGACGACGCCCTGTTTTCCGATTTAGACGATTGATCGTTTGATATTTTCGTTCCGGCTGTGTAAAAATGTCTTATATCTTATAATAGGAAGACTATCTAAATCGATCGTTTTTTATTTTTCTTCGCAAAGATTGAGCGACCAAGACTCGCCGAAGCCCGTGTACGGATTATAAGTGCCTCCGCCAAACGATCTCTTTCCGTTCAAAAGGAACGTAAACTTCCCATAAACGCACCCTATCGCAACGTCATCCTCTATCAATACGGTATAGTCTCTTATGTCTCTTATGCAGTACCCCTCGCCGTAGACGCGCCTGCTGTCTTCGGTGTCGGCATTGTTCGATTGGCTACTGACGATATAATACTTTTTAAAGAACTTTTTACACTCGGCTTCTTCTTGCTCGGTGCAGTCGAAAAGTTTCCATTCGTCGTTTTCTTTCTTATAGCATTGCATTCGGTGTTTCTCCTGCATTCGGCAATGAGATCAATAAAAATCCTCCGTTTTCAGCGGAAGATTTTTGTGCGTCCGATCCTTGTCAGCGCGTATAGATCTTGGTCGATGGGACTGCCTCGGACAAGATATCCTTCAAACGGTATTTGCTGTTTGCGATGTAGACGGTGGTGCCGTTCTTGATCGGCTCTTTGATGTACTCCAGTTTGGCGTGGGCGCCGTTGGCACCCTTGCGGCTGGCACCGTTGCAGTAACGCTGGACCTCTTCCACCTGCTCTATGAGGTCGTAGGCGTCCTTGCCGCAGATCTCCCTGATGAGCGTGCTCTCGTCGTCCTTGTCGGTATAGATGCCGCCAACTCCCGTCAGTATGACCAGGTACTTCGGCTTGACAAGGCAGGCGATCTGACTCGCCGTCTCGTCGTTGTCCACACATTCTACGGCGGGTACGCCCGCCTTTTTGAGCGCGGCTATCTCCATCGTGCGGACCTCTTCGTCACTGACGGGGTCGTTGTAGTTGACGATAGGGATGGCGCCCTGTCCGGGACAGCGGAGGAGCATCTTTTTCAAATGTTCGCGCTTGGCGGGATCGTTGAAGTGGTTGTGCTCGATCAGGATCTGTCTGAGAGAGTACCTGCTGTCGGCATACTGGCGGTAGTTCGCCATCAGGACGCTCTGCCCCTGTGCCGCATAGTCCGCCTTGATCTCGTCGTACTCTCCTATGAGATCGTGTCCGGTCCTCTTGATGTAGTCCAGACGACCTATCTCCGCCGCGCCGCTGGTGACCCAAATGACGCCGGGACGGAGGTCTCTGCTGATACGGGCAATGATATTGTAGTCGATATCGTCGTGCTCCTTGTTGATGAGCGCCATGCTGCCCACCTTGCCGACCAGCTCTATATCAAAAGTCATTCTTTTCCCTCCAACAAGTAAGCGATCCCTTTCATATAGCTCTCCTTGCCGTAACCGGCATAAGTCGCTACGCAGACGTCGCGGATGACGGAGACCTTTCTGAAGTCCTCCCGATTGTTCACGTCGGACAAGTGCACTTCGACGACGCGCAACGGATGGCGACTCTCGATGGCGTCCCGGATGGCTATGGAATAGTGCGTATATGCCCCCGCGTTGAGGACCACGCCGTCGGCGTCGGTCGTCTGAATATAATCTATCAAAGCGCCTTCGTGATTGCTCTGAAAGAAGACGAACTCCGTCTTCGGGAATCTTTCGACTATTTCGCGGTTGATCGCTTGCAGCGACTCCGTCCCGTAGATCTCTTTTTTTCGCACGCCCAGCATATTGAGGTTGGGTCCGTTGATGACGGCTATTTTCATTCGTCCTCCCGTTCGTCTTGTAGAAAAAACGCCGCTTTCTCCCGTTTGTGAAGAAGGCGGCGTATGATTCGGTCCTATCTTTACAGTCCGAGGTCGCTCTTGAGCGCGCTGACCTTCTTGTCGTTGATGGAAGAGCTCTTCTCGACCTCGTCGGCAAAAGCCTCTCTCCACTCGGAGTACTTGGTACTCTCCAGGTCGCTCTCGAGGCTCTCTTTGATGCTGTCGGCGAACTTGGTCCCGTCGAGATCGATCACGAAGTCAACGCCAAGGCTACCGTTTTGTCCGATCGCCACTTTGTAGAAAGGCGCAAAGCTGATCGCCTCGACATGCAAACCGTAGCTGGTGAAGGCATAGCCGGACACCGAAGAGGAGGCGTTGGGGTCGCCGTGAGCAAGCAGATCGAGATACAGATCTATCGCCGTATTGGGGAAGTCGCTCCCGTCATAGCTGTTTTTGATGTCTCCCATCGCCACAAAGTAGCCGGTGGAGCGCGTGAAGCTACCGCTGTCGTCATTGAAGAAAGTCATATACTGCTTAAAGATCTCGAAAGCGTTATCGGGATCGGCTTGCATAGCAAGGACCAATTCGTCGATGACGTCATTGACCGAGAACTCGGCGATCGTTCCGTCGTCATTGACGTAGAAGGCGTCGGCAAGGGTCGTCCCCATCTCGTCCGCCGTCGCAAAGTCCTCTTTGGACTTGTTGGTCTTGAGATATTCCACGAACCGGGTCTTGATCTCCTTGACGTCTTCGTCGGTACGGTCGGAAATGTAGCGATCCATATCCGCTTTCAGCGCGTCCGTCCACTTGAAGAGGATGTGCGCGATATAAAACATATTGATCGTGTAGGTCCCGTCCCCGTTGTCGGTGGCGTAATTGTACTCGTTTCCGTCATAGCTGAAAGTCTCGCTTGTGAGCGCTTCGATGGGCACATAGTAAGCGGAGGTAAGGTCGGTGCCGATCGTCTCGGCGAATTTGTCGATCTGTCCTTTGGCGTCGAGCACGGAGTACTCTTCCTTTTGCTTGTTGACCAGGATCTCATACTGCGCGGCGATCTGCTCGTCGGAGATGGGATTTTCGGTCAGAGCCGCTTTTTTGAGCTCGAACTGCACCGCGCTGAGGACGGCGCTCTCGAAGGAGCTGTTGTAGTAATACCCGAGCGTATTGTACGGGTCTTTCGTATTGCTCGCGTCGAAGAAGATGTTCATATTCTTCTTCGCCTCGCGGAACTGTCTGTAAGCGTCGGCTTCGGCGTCTGACGCGTATTCCGTCTTGGTGTGAGCGAAGATCTGTCCGTCTTCCACGATCTTTTTCAAGTCTTCATTGGACTCGACGTCGGCAAAGTTGCTATAGCGGAACTTGACGCTACCCTCGTTGAAGATCGTCTCCTCGTTGCGGGCGTCCTCTTCTTCGGGTTCGGCATACGCGGTACGCGGCGTCACAAGGGTGTATTTCGCCTCGGCGGTGTGCGTCTTGTAGGTGGTCTCTCCGTCCTCTTTGACGGGCTCTTCGTAGTTGACCTTGGCGATTTTGGCGGTGACGTAGTTGCTGACGAATTCGGCGTCGGCGTCGGTCTCCGTCTCGACCGCTCCGCTGGACGCGGGCAAATAGACGACCTCTTCGGTCTCCCCTTTGACAAGGACGATCTTGAGATAAACCTTGGTATAGTCAATCTCATCGTCGCTGCCTTTTACGACGCTCTCGACGTACAGTCCGTCGGCGTACTCGGCTTCGGCGTCTTCCGCTTCATTCTTGTGGACGATGGTCACTCCGTCCTCTTTGACGGTGTAGCCGGCATTGTAGCGAGAAGTGAGCTGTTCGCGCGCGCTGCTGACGGCGCGGTCGCGGATCTCGGACTTGTAGCTCTCCATGTACTCCTCGATATTGCTCTTGAAGGTCTCGTTGGTGGAGGCGATGGCGGCATACCGCTCGGCGATGGTCAAAGCCCCTTCCGGCACCAATTTGTCGCCGTAGATATCCTTGTACGCTTGGGTGTCCTTGTACAAAACGGCGGATCGATGTTGCAGTCCGGTGAGATAGACCATACCTTTCAAGACGGCGTACTTTTGCGCGACCAAGGTATTGAGTCCGCTGTCGATCAAGTTACTGACGTCGTAGGTGATCCCAGAAGAGCTGTACTGGCTGTAGAGGTTGATCATATAGTTGACGTAAGAATTCAACTCGTTCCGGGTGACGTCCAGACTGAGCGTGGTGTCTCCGTTTTTGAGCGAGACCGTCGCCAGAACCTCGTTTGCCTGTCTCTCTTCGTTGAGCCGAACCATCGTACAACCGGTGAGGCATACGCTTGCTACCAGCGCAACGAGCAGGAATAGAACGATAATTTTCTTTTTCATACTGTCTCCTTTCTGTAAAAAGGTAAAATCCGTAATGTTGATTATACACTACTCGCGCGCTAAAATCAAGCAATTATTATATATAATAAATAATAATCAATATCAAACAGCACGCTTTATCTCCCGCATCCGAAGCCCCTATCGCAAGATTTTTTTCTTTTCATCAAAAATCGGTTGACAAATTTCGTCCGACTCACTATAATACTAAACGTGAACCGAAAATGCACCTTTAGCTCAGTTGGTAGAGCAACTGACTCTTAATCAGTGGGTCCCGGGTTCGAGTCCCTGAAGGTGCACCAAAACAGCAAGGAAATCCACGGAAACGTGGGTTTTCTTCTTTTTTCGACACGACGTTTTTAAGCCGTATCAACACACCAAAAATCAGTGGGTCTCTTTTTCACGTCTTCGAGCAACTTTTTAAAGTACCCGACGTAAGGCGATTCGTCCGGATTGATAATATGCGTGTAGACGTTCATCGTCATATCCAACGTCGCATGCCCGACGATTTTTTGGATCGTCTTCAACGGGATCCCGGCATAATACGCCATCGAGACGAAAGTATGCCGCATGCTATGGATATTCCTCTTTATTCCCATCTTCTGATACCGCTTTTGAAAGTACTCTTTGATCGCATTGTACGAAAAAGCTTGTCCTCGCTTCACGTTCCGGGAGATAGCACGAAGATCCTTTTCAAGCTCAGGCAAAAAAGGCACTTTTCGGATGGACGATTCCGTCTTAGTATAGTTCTGGAGCTCTCCCGTCTTGACGTCGACCTTCCGATCGACAAATATGTAGCGATTTTCATAATCGATCTTGTCAAAGTCCACTGCCAGGAACTCCCCGATCCGAAGTCCGGTACAGATCAAGACCTTCATTACTGCGCGATAATGATCCCGATCGACCAAAACAAGGAGATCTCTTTGTTGTTCACCGTTGAGCGGCTTATAATGGACCGGACGATGACGTCTGATCTCGACCGTATCATACGGATTATATCGTAT
>JAFVAC010000105.1 GCA_017476265.1 Clostridia bacterium | reverse complement strand
GGAGAAGATGACCGAAGAGATCATAGATCAGATCCGTTCGCGCGCCGAAAGAGACCATCTGCCGGTGATGAGGCGGGAGACGTCAAAACTGCTCGCTCGGACGACGGAGGCTTTGCGCCCGACTTGCGCTTTGGAGATCGGGACTTGCTTAGGAGTATCCGCGTTGACCGTTCTTTCGCATAGTACGGCAAAACTTACTACCGTAGACGTCGATGCGGATGTGCAGGAGGCGGCGAGACGGTATATCGACAGGTGCGGATATCTCGATCGGACGACCTTTGTGACCGACGATTGCTTTGCCGCGCTTGCGTATCTGTCCGACGAAAGGTACGATCTTATCGTCCTCGACGGACCCAAAGGGCACTACGACGAACTGTACCGTCTATTGATACCGATGTTGAATCCCGGCGGCGTGCTGTTTTGCGACGACGTGGACTTTCACGGGCTGACCGAGGGCAAGGGATACCCCGACCACAAGCATCGTACCATCGTGTACGGGATGAGACGCTTTTTGGACCTTGTCGCCGCCGATACGGACGTGACGACGGAAAGATTCGACGTGGAAGACGGCGTTTTGATCGTAAAAAAACAGGATAAGAAGAATGTCGGGAGATAAACGGTGAAACAGATAGAATTGCTCGCGCCCGCGGGGGATGAAAACAAACTATTGACGGCGCTCCACTTCGGCGCGGACGCCGTGTACTTCGCGTCCAAGAAGTTCGGATTGCGCGCATACGCCACCAATTTCGATCAAGAGGGATTGAAACGGGCGGTCGATCTGACGCACGCCGCCGGCAAAAAGGCGTACGTCACCGTCAATATCTTCGCAAGCAATCGGGACTTCGGCGAACTGTCCGACTATTTGTCCTATCTCGAACACATCGGAGCGGACGGAGCCATCGTGTCCGACCCCGGGGTGGCGGCGCTTCTGAAAAGGGTCGCGCCCAGTCTGGATCTCCACATCTCAACCCAAGCCAACGTCACCAACAAGTATGCGGCAGGCTTTTGGAGAGACTTCGGCGCCAAACGGATCGTCCTCGCGCGAGAACTGTCTCTATCGGAAATAACCGAGATCAACGAGTACCTCGACGGGACGGCGGAGACCGAAGTTTTTATCCACGGTGCCATGTGTATCTCCTATTCCGGCAGGTGCCTTCTCAGCAGTTATCTTACCGATCGGGACAGCAACCGAGGGGAGTGCGTGCAGGCTTGTCGGTGGGAATACGCGCTCGCCGAAAAGTCGCGTACCGAGCGCCCTCTGACGATGACCGAGGACGAAAGGGGGACCTATATCCTCAACAGCAAGGATATGAACACGCTCCCCATCCTCGACAAGATCGTTCAGACCGGCGTGTCTTCGCTGAAAATAGAAGGCAGAATGAAGTCCGAGTACTACGTCGGATGCGTGACGGACGCCTACAGGAAGGCAATAGACGGCGTCCTGTCCGGGGCCGGCATATCGTCATCTCTTGAGGAAGAACTCTATAAAGTGAATCACCGCGACTATTGCACGGGCTTTTACTTGGGCAAGGCGGAACAGTGTTATGAGACGAGCAAAATGCACAACGAGTACCGTTTTTGCGCGACCGTCGTCGGGTATGACGAACAAAAGGGAATGCTCGAGATCGAAATGAGGAATCGCTTTTTTGCCGGAGACGTCCTCGAAGCGGTATCTCCGATGGGTTACTCCACCGTGCGATTTGACGAGATATACGACGCGGAGGGGAATCGGGTGACCGACTGCAAGATTGTCCAACAGCGCCTCTTCATCCCCACCGCTCTTCGACTGCAAAAATACGATATCTTACGAAAAAAGGAGTCGTCATGCTGAACAAAAACACCATTCTATTCTTCACAGAGAGTTTTCGCACGGATTTTTCGGAGGCTGTCCGGGAAGAACTCTCCTCCGATCCATCCGTCGTCAGCGTCATTATTGAGCGGCGGGAAATAAGAAGCGCCACCATAGGGGAGATTGTAGACAAGATCTTTCCCGAAGACGGAAAGGTCCGTCGCTTTTTATACAATGCGAGAGAGGAGAAGGCGACGATCCTTCGCACCGAAAAGAAGGACAAAAAGCCGGTTGTATACGACAATAAAAACCACTTTCAAAGACGAGTCCTCAACGTCCTCAATAGATACAACCCCTCCGTCGTCGTCATCACCGCGCACACGATCATCGACGACGTCATCGCCGCGACCGAGCACTACGGCAAGGGCGTCAAAATCGCGGTGTTTGCCGAAGATTATGTCCTGGACAGACGTCTCGTCCACCCCGCCGTCGATAAGTACTTCGTGGACAATTTTTCCATGCGGAACGAACTCGTTGAGATCGGCGTCGCTCCCGACAAAGTGGAAATAAGCGACCTCCCGGCAAAAAAGATCTTTTTCCTCCCGGGAGACGCGACCGAAGCGAGAAAAAAACTCGCTCTCGACCCCAAAGATACCGTCCTTGTCGCCGCGAGCAGAGAGGGAGACGAACGCTTTGTGAAAGTCGTCAAAGCCATCGTCGAGTCCGATCTGGACGTCAACGTAGCGGTCGCTTGCGGCAAAAACGCCACTTTCTATAACGAGGTCAGGTCCTTGGGAGCGAACGCGTACAACGAGGCGGTGAATATGAACGCGGCTCTGGACGCGTGCGACGTCGTGGTCGCCCGCCCGACCAACGTGTTGATCGCCGAGGCGTTGGCGAAGAAAAAGAAAGTGATCTGCCTCTATCCCGCCACACGCGCCGAGGAGGAGAACCTGAAATATCTTTCGCTCTCAACGGTCTTGGAAGCAAAGGACGAAGACGAGGTCGTGCGCAAGATACAGGCATACTTTGCCGATGAAGAAGAGGAAGAAGTGACGGAAGAGCCGGATCGCTATTCCGCCCGCAATATCGCGCGGAAATTGACGACGATGGGCTCTACGGGCGCTCCGTCTCCCGCCGTCGCGCCCTCCGTCGAACCGATCGAAGAGACCCCACCCGCCCGCCCAATAGGGGAATGACGCGTCCGCCTCCGCCTCAGCCTCTCGTCATGTTGAGCGGAACGTAGTGGAGTCGAAATATCCCACGGTTTTTTACGTTCCTTTCTTGTTCGCAAGAAAGGAACCGAAAGAACGGCAGGGGCACAAGTTACAAAGCCTGCCCCTGCACCCTGGCAGGTTTTAGGGCTCTGCCCTATAAATGCGAGTAGTGGATTTTGCCGTCCAATAGCGGTATTGGACGGAGAAAAATTGAGAGAGGGCTATCGCTCCAAACCCTCTCTCAAACTCTCTCCCATTCCTCATAATTTCCCCCCTTGTGGTGTGTAATAGAGTTTGGGAAAAATAATTTTTTATCCTTCCGCACGGCGTAAGCCGTCATGTTAAGGGGAACGAAGTGGAATCGAAACATCTCCGAGATCCTTCGACTACGCTCAGGATGACGGCGGGGCACGTCATGTTGAGCGGAACGTAGTGGAGTCGAAACATCTCAGAGATCCTTCCACTCGCTACGCTCGGTCAGGATGACGGGGCTCGGTCAGGATGACGGGCTGACACGTCATGTTGGCGGAACGCAGTGGAGTCGAAGGGGCCTACCCTTGACCGTTTTTCAAAAAAACGGCAAAATCGCAAGAAATATTTTTTGCAAAAAAAGGAGAGAACCATGCAAAAACGCAGACTCAAAAGGGGAGCGATCGCCTTGATCGTGATCGCCGCGGTGATCTTTCTGATCGGTTGTGTGATTCTCGGGACGAGCCTGTACGCCATTCGGTACGACGACGACTCCATGCCGGAGGCGGCTCTGTCCGAGTGGATGGGATATATCGAGGACGGGACATTGTTAAGGAAAGTCGCCCTGCCCGGTTCGCACGACTCGGGGACCGCGGGCGCGTTCTATATGGCTAAAACCCAGGATAGGACCATCTCCCAGCAGCTCGCTTGCGGCACGAGGTACTTCGATATCCGAGTGGGCAAAAAGAGCGGGGAGTACCGACTCTTCCACGGACCGATCTTCGGTGAAAATTACGAAACGGTCCTGAAAAACCTGGTCGCCTTTTTGACGGCGCACCCCACCGAAGTCGTCGTGTGGGATATGCAGCACTTCGGCGACGGAGTACAGGCGGAAGCGATGGCTCTTACCGATCGGTATCTTATGCCGTTTTACATCAAAAACGAATCAAACACAGCCGATATCGCCATTATTGACGCCTTGACCGTGGGAAAAGCGAGAGGAAAAGTCGTCGTCTTCGTCGGAGAGGACGACGGGACGTACGCTGCCGAAGATCGCTTCTTTTTGCGCAATAACGACGCCGGGACCACCCCGGATTCCTGCCTCCATTCTTACTACGACGGTGCAAAGAACAAGTCCTCTGCAAAAAAGTATGTCCAAGAGTACGTCGGCTCTTATCTCGAGCGATATAAGGCGGTTGACAGCGGACTCTTTGTCCTGCAGGGGCAGTTGACCGACGGACTGCTTGTCTTCGGCCCCAAGTTCCGCGAGAGTCAGAATAAGGAGGGGATGGACGCATATGTCAAATCGCTCGCGGACAGTCCCGATCTATCCTACGTAAATATCGTTATGCGCGACTTTGTCACGCCGAATAAGAACAAGTTGACCCTCACACTCAACCTGAAAAAGGGCGTCGTCCGAGCGGATTCACTCGCCGCGTTTACCGAATTGATCGGGTAAAACGAGCGTTCAAAAAGAAGCGTATTTTACCAAAAACGGCGAAAAATTTTTCGTCGTTTTTTCGTTTTTCACGCAAATTTTGCATACCGGGGGGG
>JAFVAC010000104.1 GCA_017476265.1 Clostridia bacterium | reverse complement strand
CGTGGTTTTGTACCGCGCCCGGTTTTTCAGCAACGGCGGCAGTGACGTCACCACCGTCTACACCGACGTCATCAGCGCGTTCCGTGCGCCCGAGCGCGAAGGGTATACCTTCGACGGTTGGTACACTTCGTACGACCTGTCCGGGAGCCGAGCGCTTTCTCCGTACACGCTTTTGCAGGACACCGACTTTTACGCCAAGTGGCTGGACAATCGCCGTTGCAACGTCAAGTTTATTGACGAAGAGGAGGTCCTGCTCGACTTCGACGTCGTGTACGGAGATACCGTAGACATCGACAACAAAGAGAAGTACCCCGACCCGACCGAAAAGGAGGGCAAAGTTTTCAAAGGCTGGCGTCTGATGGGCGGCAGCAATGAAAACATCACGCAGGATATCCGTTTCGTCGCGGTCTACGAGAGCGTTCGTTGCACCGTCCAGATCGAGTTTTGGGACGGGACCAAACTGGCAAAGACCGCCGAGACCGTCAACTACGGCAATCGTTTTTCCATGACCGACGCGGAGGGAGAACCTCGCTTCACGATGCCGACGATGGAAGGGTACACTTCCCGTTGGGTCATCTATCCCGACAACAGCGATACCTTCATCGAGTTCCCCGAAGGGCAGGATTACGTCGTCGTCAAAGAGGACTTTTCCGTCCGGGCGCAACACGATATCAACACATACGTCGTCACCGTCTTTAACGGGAAGGCGGCGAGCGAACAGGACGACGCCGATCTGAAGTCGGGTGATATCAAGTCCGCTCAGGTCTATTACGACCCGGCGACCTACGCCGATTTCCGCGTGGACTACGGCAAAAACTTCCGCCTCAGCGGCTATACGCAGACGCCTTATCTCAAAGAGCCGACCGAGATCGTCGGGTACAACTCTTGCTGGTGCTACGTCATCACCACCCTGACGGGGGAGGAATGGAGGAACCAGTACAACGAGGTCTGGGACGAGGAGAGCGGGACCTTCGTCGTCAAGGAGGGCGAGGAGCGCAGTACCAATTTCGTGCTCTCCGACCGCGACGGCAATTATCTCTGCACCGTTCGGGGCGGCGATCTGTACGACATCAAAGGCAACGTCAGCGTCCGCGCCAAGTATTACAAAAAGGACTACTCCGTCCGCTTGTTGCGACGGGAGGGCACGCAGTGGGTGACCATAGGGACCTTTACCGAAAAGTATCGCACCGACTTCAAGCTCTACGATCCCGAAAAGTACGTCGGATCGGGAATGACGACGTGGCAAGAGGTGGAGAGCTTCTACTTGTTGCACAACGTGGCGACCTGGTCCTTTGACCAAGACGTCTTCGTCCAATGGCGGTCGGTGTACTTCAACGGCGGCAATACGGACGACTGGAACATCGAGTGGTACTCGGCTTCCGGTCAGTCGGAGGAGAGCAAAGTCGACTTCTCCGAGCGCGACGGAGAGTACGGCTACTATGAGATCCGCGACAATCTGGACCTGTACTGTAAAGACATCGACTTGCGCCGCTATACCGTCGTCCTTCTGTACGACTACGACTTTGCCACCGGCACCTATCGCCAACAGGCGAACTTCGAGGAGATCACCGAAAACGAGACCGTCATTCGCCCCGCGGGGAGCGAGGGGAGCGTCATTCGCCGCTATCCCGAGTACGGAAACAAGTCCGTCACATACGAGTTCGAGGGGTGGTACGACTATCCGTACGAGCCGGACGGCAACGGTGAAAAGGGCGACCGCGCCAACTTCGAGACCCGCACCAGGAACGTCAAGTACTACGCGCACTATAAGTGCGAGACGACCTACCGCGTCGCCGTCTACGACCGCACCCAGCGAGAAAAATACGCCGATACGCCTCTCGAGGGGAAGAACTACGACGTGGCGATGGACACCATCTTCTACGACGTGCCGGCGGGGACGCTCTTCACGTCCGATATGATCTACAAGGGCACGAATATCGCCGGTGTCAAAATCTCCGGCGACAAGTACTATGCGCAAGCGGCGTTTATGGAGTCCGTCCTCGGTCTGTGTGCGGGCGGGACCCGCTCCGACCCGCAAGGTCCCGTCACCGTTAGTTACGAGTCCGTGGTCTTGCGTTACGACCCGAACGGGGACCTCGAGACCGCTTTGACCAACGCGCGAGCAGAACTCGCCGTTCGCCAAAAGGTCGTCAACGACTATCTGTCTTTGATGACGGCGATGTACGGCTACAATTATGAAGTCAACGGCGAAGTCCTCGACAAGACGGCGTTTGTCTCCTACTACCTTACCGCGACCGAGTACGACGACGCAAGGCGCGCCGTCAAGGACGTCGAGGACGACATTGAAACGATGCTCGGGTACGAAGCGAAACTGTTGCAGGCGCAGGAGTACTACGACGCCGACCAAGCGGCAATGGAGACCGTCACCGTCGGATCCACCGAGTACCGAAGCGGACTGTACAAGAGGTACTCCGACAGCCCCCGCGACCTCAACGCCGCTTACGGCAAGGATTATATTAAGTCCTTGACCGATGGAAACGAGAAGATCAAGTATAAGTTCTCGGGGTGGTATCTCGACGAGACCTATTCCGAGCCCTACAACGCCGAAAGCCGCGACCTCTACTTCGAGTTCTTTGCCAGTAGCGACAGCCTCACCGGCGCCCGCTCTCAGTTGGACCTCTACGCCAAGTGGGCGGACGAGGAGAAGGGAAGCGAGGGCTTGGTCTTCCGCGCGGCGTACGACTCGACGGGCAATATCGTCGGCGTGGTCGTCGTGGACTATATGACCAAAGCCGAGTACGAGGCGTCCTCTTTCTTCGGGTGCGAGTACAACAACTTCGCCGAGTACGAATTCAGCGTCAACTTCAACGACTCCGAAATCATGCCTTCCGACCTCGGGAAGAACATCGACTTACAGATCCCCGCCGGACACGGCGGCAGAGTGACCGAACCGTACCCCGTACTGTGCGTCATGGCGAACGCCTTCCGTCGGCACGGCATCGACATCAAGACGGTCACCCTGCCCGACGATATCGCTTTCTTTGAAGAGAGCGCCTTCCGCGATTGCTACCTGACTTCGGTCACCGGCAAAGATAACGCTTATATCACCGTGGACGAAGAGCGCGCCCTGTATCAGATCGACGCTTTCTCGGGCGCCTATCTGAAAAACGACGGCGTCTTGACTGAAATCCGCACCGACGGCAATACTTTGATCGTGTACGCCTCCAAGTTCGCCACCACCAACTTGGTCGACGGCAGTAAGTTGCGATTGCTCCCCGGTACGGAAAAGATCGGGTCTTACGCACTCTATGCCGCGACCAATCTGAAATACGTCGCGTTCGGCGACGCGTTGGTCGAAATAGGGGAGAGAGCGTTTGAAAACAGCGCATTGTCGGGCTCCGACGAGGATACAAGCCCCGATACGTTGATCTTGCCCGACGCGCTTCGAGTCCTGCGTGACGGCGCGTTCAGGAACTGCGTCGGCGTCAAGGGATTCGACCTCGGAGTCGGCTCCTCTCTTTCCGTCGTCGGAAGAGACGCCGTGACTTCCACCGGGTGGTACAACGCCGTCAGTCAAAAGGGCGTCATCTGCCTCAACGGTTTGGTCGTGGGCGTCCGCGACAGCAGTGAAAACGACTTCGCCACCGACGATGATAACCTCCTCGTCGAAGACGGAATGTATTATTACGAGAACGCTTACGGCGTCATCTATTACACGGCTCCGGAAGGAAAGAGCATCGTCAAGATCGTCCTGAAAGACTCCGTCCGGGGCGTCGCCGACTACGCCTTTGAAAACAGCGTCGGAACGGGCTCCGCCGACAAAAAGACCACCGCGGACGTGGAGATCTTCGTCATAAACGGTCCGTTGTCGCTGGGGATAGCCAAGGGCGCCTTTAAGGATTGCGCCGCGCTTACGACGATCAGAATGACGTCCGACCTTTCTCCGACGGCGACGCTTGACAAGACGGCGTTTGTCGGATGCGGAGAGGTGACGATAATACTAATCGGCGACGAATCGGACTATGACGACAGTTGGTCGGTCAAAAACGGCTGGAGGATCGTCACGGAGTAGACCGGAAACAGAGCATGAGAAAGCAAAAAGCGTATTTAGCATTCAAGTATACGATGGATAGGATAGTGGCGTTCTTCGGCATTATCCTTTGCCTTCCGCTTTTTGCCGTCATCAGTCTTCTGATCGCGGTCGACAGCCGCGGAAAAGTCATCTTCAAGCAGGAGCGAGAGGGGAAAAACAGGGAGCTGTTTTACGTCTACAAGTTCCGCACGATGAAGCGTACCGACGTCGCCTTTGACAAGAATCGTCCCGTCATCGGCGACGACAACGTGAACGTGACCCGCATCGGCAAGATCCTCCGCAAGAGCAAACTGGACGAACTGCCGCAACTTTTTAACGTCTTGCGCGGCGAAATGAGCTTCGTCGGACCCAGACCATTACTCTCGGTCTACAGCAAGATGTACGAGCGGTGGGAGTACTACAAGTTTTCGGGTAGACCGGGTATGACGGGACTGGCACAGGTCAACGGCAACGGGTCTCTTTCCGTCCGCGGCAGGAGCTATTACGACGTGGTCTACAACGAAAAAGTCAGCCTTTTATTGGATATCAAGATTCTCTGCAAGACGGTCCTGACGGTACTCTTCGGAGAAAAACGGTATCTGAACGAGCCCGCCGAAGAGGAAATTACGGCGATCCAAAAGAAGTACGATGTCTGAGATACGCATAGCGCAACTGGTCGGCAATACGTCTTTAGGCGGGGTCAGCAACTGCGTCCTCAACTATTGGAAATATTTTGACAAAGAGAAGTTTTCTTTTGATTTTTTCACCTACGGAGAGACCGATTTTGACGAAAAGGTCAAGCGGATCGGGGGAGAGTGCCACGCGATCCACGACTTTCGCGATCCGCTCAAAGCCTGTTCCGACCTGAAACGGTTCTTGAGAGAGGAGCGATACGATATTGTCCACAGTCACTTGACTAGTCTGTCGGTATTTCCTCTCTACGTCGCAAAAAAAGAAAAAATCGACGTTCGGATCGTACACAGCCACAGTACGACCGACGGCAAAGAAAAGACCGCCGTCATCAAAAACGTGCTTAAAAGATTCGCCGACCACTATGCCGACGCGAGGTTTGCTTGCAGCGTAAAGTCGGGGGAGTGGTTATACGGGAGCAAAGTTTTTTTTCTGATGCCCAACGCCATCGACCTCGATCGGTTTTCTTTCGATCCTTCCGCGCGAAAGGCGTTACGAAATCAATACGACATCCGCGGCGTTTGCGTCGGTTTTGCCGGTCGGTTTGAATATCAAAAGGGGCTGTTTCGGTTCCTCGATATAGCCAAAGAGGTCTCCAAAAGGACAGAATCGACAGCGGTCCTGATTGGTGACGGTTCGCAGAAAGAAGAACTCAAGCGATACGCGGAGCAGAACGGAATCAAGGCGATCTTTTTGCCGGGTTGCGACGAGATAGAGCGGTGGTACTCCGCTTTCGATTGTCTCCTGATGCCCTCGCTCTATGAGGGACTGCCTTTGGTCGGGATAGAAGCGCAATCGTGCGGACTGCCGGTGTTTTTGTCCGACGCGGTGACGAGAGAATGCGACTTCGGCGGGGCGCGGTTTTTTGCAAGAGCGGACGAAGACCTCTTTTCGGCGATCTCTATGTGCGAGGGGCTGAGGATCGATTGTCGGGAAGAATTGATCTCTCGCGGTTATGAAATAAGGACCGCGGCAAAGCGTCTCGAACAAGTTTACGAGGATCTTGTGTTGAACGCGTCGAAGAAAAAAACCGATCGATAAGTTTTTTTCGCTTTTTGCATACCGGCCGTATTTTTACTTTTTCGGAGTGTTTTCGGGAGTCCCAAGATGGGTCTTTTTTTGACTGAATTGGGGAATTTTCGCGTAGATACAATATTGACTTTACGCGCGCGTTATGGTATAATTATTAAAAGGTAAAGGAGGAAGGGGCGAAAATATGACCGCAATCAGAGCGCAAAAGCTCGTCGTTTTTTTTATCGTCATAGGGCTACTTTTCCTCTGTTTAGTAGGATGTTCGGGCAAGGAGGATCCGTCGAAACACGCGGTTTTTTTCACCGTCGGCGACTTTGAGTACGTCGTCGATTCGTTAGACGCCGATACGGTCGGACTGGTGTCTTACGCTTCGGCAAAAAGCGCCATCTCCGTCGAGGTCCCCGCGAGCGTAACTTTCCGGGACAAGACCTATTCGGTCGTAAGGATCGGCGCGTGCGCCTTTCTTTCCGCCGACGTGACCTTCGTCGTCGTGACCAAAGGGATCCGTTCGGTAGAGGAATACGCTTTCGCGCATTGTGCGGCGCAGGAGATCGATCTGCCCGATACCGTCGTCAGAGTGGGAGAGAGGGCTTTTGCCGATTGTCCCTTTTTGCACGTCGTCCGCTTCGCCGCCG
>JAFVAC010000103.1 GCA_017476265.1 Clostridia bacterium | reverse complement strand
TCTCGTTCTCCATCTTCATCGCCTCGAGCACGACGATCGGATCGCCCTTTTTGACGACGGTACCGTTTTGCGCTTTGATCTTCAGCACCGTACCCGGCATCGGGGCGGAAACCTTTTCTCCGCTTCCTTCGCTCGTTGCAGCCTTGGGAGCCGGTGCCGATTGGACGGGCGCGACGGCAGTCGGAGCCGCCACTGCTACGGTTGCCGCAGACGTGACGGCTTGCTTTCCGTCATTATCAAAATCAGCGTCCTCAACTTCCACTTCATAATCGGCGCCGTTTACGTTGACGACGAACTTCCTCTTGTGCCTTTCTTCTCTCCACTTAAAGAACTTCTCCGACACTTGCGGGAACATGCAATAGCTCAGTACGTCTTCTTCTTTGGTATAGTACTTTTGCATCTCCGCCTTGTACTTCTCATATTCGGGTTGCAACAAGTCGGCGGGACGGCAAGTGATCCGTTCTTCATCGCCGATGCATTTTTTGCCGACGTCGGGATCCGGTTCGGCGGGGAGCTGTCCGTATTCGCCGCGAAGGACGCCTTTGGTCTCTTTCGTGACCATCTTATAGCGTTCTCCCATTACCACGTTAAGGACCGACTGCGTCCCGACGATCTGACTTGTCGGCGTGACCAAGGGCGGATAACCGAGATCTTTCCTCACTCTCGGGACTTCTTCGAGGACATCCAAATACTTATCGCTTGCGCCCTGATCTTTCAGTTGATTGATGAGATTGGAGAGCATTCCTCCGGGCACTTGATAAATAAGCGCGTTTACGTCGACTTTCAGTACCTTCGGATTCAAAAATCCGTCTTTTGTCAAACGGTCCGCTACCGTGCGGAAGTGCTTCGAAATCTCGTTCAGCAATTCCAGGTCGAGCCCCGTATCTCTCTCCGTCCCGCGCAAGGTGGCGACCAAAGGTTCGGTAGCCGGCTGGCTGGTGCCGTTGGCTAAAGGTGACAGTGCGGTATCCACGATATCGACCCCCGCTTCCACCGCTTTCATGATCGTCATATCCCCTGTGCCGGAAGTATTGTGCGTATGCAGATGGACCGGGATATCGACCGCCTGTTTCAGAGCCTTGACCAAATAAAACGCGTCATACGGCAAAAGCAGGTTCGCCATATCTTTCACGCAGATGATATCGGCGCCCATTTTCTGAAGTTTTTTCGCAAGATCTACAAAATAATCTATGTTGTGAACCGGACTGGTCGTATAAGAAAAAGCCGCTTCCACGATCCCACCGTATTTTTTGGTACTTTCGATCGCCTGACGGAGATTCCTTACGTCGTTCAACGCGTCGAAAATACGGAGAATATCGATCCCGTTTTCGATCGACTTTTTGACGAACATATCGACTACGTCATCGGCATAGTGCTTATATCCAAGCAAATTTTGACCGCGCAAAAGCATCTGCAGTTTGGTATTGGGCATACCGTCACGAAGGGCTTTCAGACGATCCCATGGGTCTTCGTTCAAAAAGCGCAAACAGGCGTCGTATGTCGCACCGCCCCAGCATTCAACCGAAAAGTACCCGACTTTGTCTATTTTGTCGAGGACGGGAAGCATCTCCTCCGTCTTCATACGCGTAGCCGCTTGCGACTGGTGCGCGTCGCGCAATATCGTCTCAGTGATTAACAGTTTTTTATCGTTCATAGTAACAACCCTCCGAATGTCTTAATTATCCGAACATAGCAAGCAGAACGCCTGCTGCGACCGCACTGCCGATTACGCCGGCGACGTTCGGTCCCATTGCGTGCATAAGAAGGTAGTTGTTCGGATCTTCCTTCCTGCCTACGTCCTGCGCTACTCGTGCAGCCATCGGCACTGCGCTGACGCCCGCCGCTCCGATCAAGGGGTTGAGTTTCCCCTTCGACAGTTTGCTCATCAGTTTACCAAGCAGTACGCCGCCCGCCGTTCCGAAGCTGAATGCGACAACGCCAAGGACGACTATACCCAAAGTGGACAAACTGAGGAATATAGGAGCAAAAGCTTTCGTCCCTACGACTACTCCGAGGAATATCGTTATGATATTGATCAACTCGTTTTGCGCGGTATTGGACAGTCTGGGCACAACGCCGCTCTCTTTGATCAGATTGCCCAACATAAGCATACCCAAAAGAGGCAAAGCCGCCGGCAAAATGATACCTACGACGGCGGTGACGACGATCGGGAAAATGATCTTTTCTTTTTTGGAGACCGGTCTTAATTGCTCCATTCTGATGAGACGCTCTTTCTTGGTCGTAAGGAGTTTCATGATAGGCGGCTGAATGACCGGCACCAGCGCCATATACGAATATGCCGCAATGGCGATCGCCGGCAAAAGATCCATCGTCTTTCCCTGGAACATCGTCCCGATCACAGAGTTAGCCATTTTCTGCGTCAAATAGATCGCAGTGGGACCGTCAGCGCCGCCTATAATGGCGATCGCCGCCGAGGCTTGTTCGTTGAATCCGAAAAAGAGCGCTCCGAAAAAGGTCAGGAAAATACCCAGCTGTGCAGCCGCACCGAGTAGTAAGCTCTTCGGATTGGCGATCAACGGACCGAAATCCGTCATGGCGCCTATTCCGAGAAAGATAAGCGGCGGGAAGATGACCCAATCGACGCCCTTATAGAGGTAATAGAAAAGCCCTTTGTCCGCAATGACTCCGCTCGTATAGACTATATCGCCTAAAGCAGTCGAGGAAAAATGCGTGTTGACTGCAGTGATCAGATTTCCCAAAGAAGAATTGAGCGTCTCCGCGGAAGTCGGATCATAAAGAACGTTAAAAGTGGCGCAGAGGTCTTTCAGCGTTCCTTGCGCGAGGATCGCATTCGTCCCGGTATCGGTGAAGGTATAACCTATCGTTCCGTACAAAACGCTGTAAGCACCGGGTATATTGATAATAAACATACCGAAGGCTATACTCAAAAGAAGATTAGGCTCGAACTTTTTCACGATCGCCAGATAGACAAGGACACACGCAATAAGGAGCATAATAAACATACCCCAGATCCCGAGCTGATACCCTTCCATCACATAGTATTCGGGTACCGGGTTGGCAATACCGGTAGACTCCCAAAGGTTTTTGAGCGACTCGATAAAATCGGCTCCCAATAGATTTGTCATATCTCTTTCCTCCTCAGTTAATGACGGCGAGGATGTCACCGGAGTTTACTTTAGCCCCCTCGGCGACGCAGACGCTCACCATGCCGTCCGCCGGAGCGGCGATCTCGTTTTCCATTTTCATAGCTTCCAGTACTAGGACAGCCTCTCCCTTTTTGACGGCGCGACCGTTTGCCTTGATCTTCAGGACCGTCCCGGGCATCGGTGCGGTCATGGGTGTGCCGCTCCCGACGGCTTTGGGCGCTTCAGGCTTCGTCTGTTCCGGCGCTTTTGACGTCAAAATCGGAACAACGGGAACGGGTTGTGTCCCGAAAGTAGTCTCCGTCACACCGACGAAATATTCTTTACCGTTAATTTTGATTTTGTACCCCGCCATATTTATTTCCTCACGACCGATTTGATTTTCACGTTCTCATGGCTCTTCCCGTCATCGGAGGCGGATTCGCGGACGTACGTTTTTACGGCTGCGTCGATAGCCAGCATCGTCTCTTCGTCAATAGGTTCATCTGCAGAATCGATCTTAGTCTCGACAAAGACAACAGCAGGCGCTACGCCCTCTTTCTTCTTTCCTATCTTTACCTTACCGAGTTGTTTGACGATTAGGTTCACCAACAAAATACAACATATTAAAAGAGCCAGCACGACGAACGTCATACCGAGCCCCAACAAGGTGGTCACCCCACCGACCGAAAACTTCTCTCCTACGCTCAAAGACGTAGCCGAAATCAACATTGTACACCTCCGGTTTTCACAAAAAGCAGGTCGGCGCAAAGCCCAACCTACCACATATAGCATTATACACAAGCGACTCAACAAAATCAACTGTTAGCACGCAATCTAAATTGTAATTTTATTATTAAATAGGCGCCGTCACTCGGCGCCCATAAATATTATAGTCTGTTCAATGCTGACAGCTCTTTATCCGTCAGATAGCGGTATGCGCCTCTTCCAAGGCCGCCCAGTTTACAGTCCCCGATTTTTACCCGCTTCAAAAAGGTGACTTCCCTTCCGATCGACTCGAACATTCTTCTGATCTGACGGTTTTTCCCCTCGAAAATCGTCACTTCATAGCGGAAAAATCCGCCTTCTTCCTCTCCGAGAAGTTTGATTTTGCATCTCCGCAATTTCTCCCCGTCCAAAACGATTCCGTTTCTGAGTTTGGCTATATCCGACTCGGGCGATGGACCGTTTACCTTGACGATATACGTCTTGGGCACGTCGCCGCTTGGATGGGTCAAGCGGTTGGCAAAGTCTCCGTCGTTCGTCAATAATAATAAGCCCTCGGTATCGTAGTCCAATCTTCCTACTGGGAAAAGCCTCGTATCGGTGAATTCTCCGAGATAGTCCATCACCGTCTTCCTACCCTTATTGTCCTTGAGGGTACAAACGCACCCCTTCGGTTTATGGAACATAATGTAGACGGTTTTTTTGATCGGCTCGATCTTCTTTCCGTCGACCACTACCGTGTCGTTGTATTCGTCGATCTCCGTCCCAAGTGCGGTCACAACTTTATTGTTCACCTTGACTCGACCGGAAGAGATCAACTCGTCTGCCGCTCTACGAGACGCAATCCCCGACGCAGCTATATATTTATTGATACGCATGACTCAAAACCGCCTTTCTTTTTGTACCCATTATAATAGTAAGGCGATCATTTTGCAAGCGATTTTCTTTCAGCCCACTGCTTTCTCCCTGCTTTTTATGACTGAAAAGGCGTCTTCCATCATCGTTCTGCACTCAGAAAACATATCGTAACGATTCAAGACTACACTGACCACTGTCTTGCCCTCTCTGGTTGCGCTGGCAATAAGGCATCTGCCTGCGTTTTTCGTAAAGCCTGTTTTAATGCCGTTTCCACCGTCAAAAGTGGTCAAAATTTTGTTTTTATTGCTCCAATATCGTTTGTTTTCACCTTCTCCTACGGTCACAAACTTCGTATTGACGATCTCGCGGAACATAGGATTTTTCATCGCTTCGCATCCGATTTTACATAGATCGTATGCGCTTGTGTAATGCTCGGGATCGTGTAGCCCGTGCGGATTCACAAAGTGCGTGTCAATAAGACCTAGTTCTTCCGCTTTTAGGTTCATCATTCCGGCAAAGGACTCGATAGAACCCGCGCAATGGATGGCAAGCGCTACCGCCGCGTCGTTTCCGCTCCTAAGCATCAGACCAAAGAGAAGTTCTTTTACAGTAAATTTTTCTCCTCTTTTCAGATAGATAGAACTCCCTTCGACCCTTACGGCGGTTTGATCGATCTCGACTATTTCGTCGGGCAGACAGTTTTCAAGGATAACCAGTGCGGTCATCGTTTTTGTCGTACTCGCCATCGGAAGACGAAGGTGTTCGTTTTTTCGATCAAAAATCTCACCGGTGTCGGCACTCATACAAATATAAGCGTCGGCTTTATCTGCAGAGGCAGAAGCCTCCATTTTGACGACGAATGCGCCGATCGTTACGCTAAATATAACTGCAATAAGGACTACTTTCCAAAATACTCGACTATATTTTCCAATCTTTTTTCCCATTTATCCTCACCCTCCGACAATGATAAAAATTTGACTCTTTCGCCGTTTACGACTAAAAAGCCTACAGGTTCGATATTTGCTCCGGCACCGATTCCGCCAAGAGGAAGCTCTTTGTCTTTAATCATCTTTTTTCCCTCCAATTCGCCTCCCAATCCGGCAAAACCGAGACTCATTTTCGTAATAGGTATGACCCGAACATATTCATTATTTACAATCGGACTTCCTACGACCGTTTCAACGTCCATGATCGTCTTGATTTTATCCAATGCGTCTTTTAAAACGTCTGTTATTTCCATTTGCTTCTCCTCTTCGGCGTTATTATCTGCATCAAAATAGAAAATATGAGATGCAAGTTAATCAGAAAATCAATTTTTATCTGTGAATAAAGTCGTGCAGATCTTTCGACGACTACTTTTGTCGCGATCAAAGCAGATAACGTCTCAAGAAAAACATATCCCACAGGATACAATATCGCCGGATTCAGCCGATACGGAACAAGCGACTGCATAGAGATCTGCACGATGATCCTCGAAAGGATGATTCGTAAGACCGGTCGCTTTATTTTTACGAAAAAATGCCTTTGCAAAAATAAATAAATTTTCGTTGTTTTCAATGTCGAAATAAGCTGTTTATACTTTTCTTTTTTTTCTGGTTTTATCGGTTTTCCATAAAGATTAAAAGTAATTGCAGACTTTTTTGTCTTTTCGTCAAAAAACAGGACGATCTGACCACGAAAAGGAAAGCAAAGTAAAAAAATTATTCCAAGAAATGCGATAAATAAAAATACCATACATAAAAAGTATGGTGCAATTTTTTGTAAATATCACTCGACAAAGAGTATATCTTCTCCTTCTAAAAATGATGGCATTTCGTCGCTCATTTGATCGAAAAACACTTGTCCGTCGCCATCTGCAGGTACGCTGTCGCCTCCATCATCCGGGTTTTCGTCATCGGTGATCCGATAGAGGTTTTCGGTGTTTTTATTGTATTTATCAGAGTTCTTGACGCTCTCCATCAGCTTGTCATAATCCGGCAATTCGCTCAAGTCATGTAGTTTGAATCGCTTAAGGAAAGTATCCGTAGTGCCGTACAACAGAGGTCTGCCTAAGGCTTCTTTTCTCCCGACAACGTCGATCAATTCCGCTTTTAGCAATACGGATATGGCATAGTCGCTGCTTACTCCGTTTCTGACGTCTTCGATTTCCGCACGAGTGATAGGTTGGCGGTAAGCAATGATAGACAGCGTTTGCAGAACGGTCTGGCTGAGTTGTCTCTCCTTGATCGGTCGTAAAATATCGGCAAGTTTTTCCCCGTACTTCGGATTCGTCTGGAATTGATATGTATCATTATATCGGATCAAAACGATCCCTTTTTCTTCCGCATACTCTTCCTCTATCGCTTTCAGTGCGCTTTTTATCTCCTTTTCAGTATAATCGTTGCCGAAAGCTTCTTTGATCGTCTTATACGTCACGCCCTTTGCCGCCGCAAAAATAAGCGCTTCAATCATATTCTTCAACATCTTTTACCAGCTCCTCATCGTTTTGTTTTATCGCATTGTCAATATCGTCGGGGTGTTGCTCGATCGTGATATCCCCGTCTTCTTCCTGCTTTGCCTGTGCGACCTGTTTTTTAACAAGTTCAAGTATTGCAAGAAAAACATTGATAACTTCCAATTTGGTAAAATTTTTCTCAAAAAGATCGAAAAATCTTACTTTCTTTTCCGTCCTGACTCTTCCTGCGATTTCTTTCACTTTGTCCGCTACCGTAAAGCGCTCTTTCTTGATCGTCTTCGGTTCGTTGTCCGTACTGTGATATTCTATCTGCTCCAGTACGATCTTGTATGCGTCCAATAGTTTTTCTATCGTAAGGTTTTTTGCGACCAACTTATAATCGCTTTCGTCGTACTGAGGCTCGTTATAAAACAAATTCAACGTCTCTCTTGTGCGTAACTTTTCCGGGAAAGTCAATAACAATCTCTTTTCAACGTCAGAGACCAGTTGTCTCTCGGTCTCTTGGAGTTCGTTCGTGTATACGTCGTCTTCATCGACAGGCAGCACTTTGGACGCCTTGATCTCGATCAGGGTCGCCGCCATAGTAATATACTGTGCGACGTATTCATAGTCCAGTTCTTTGAGATTGTTGACGTATTCGACGTATTGACGAGTAATGTCACTGACAAATATCTCAAGGACGTTTATTTTCGCCTCTCTGACCATGTTAACCAAAAGATCGATAGGTCCGTCAAAAGCTTTATTCTCAATGTGGAACTTGACGTCTTCAAGCGTGCTGTTCAAAAATACCGCCATATTACACCACCAAAGCAATCAAAGATCGAATCAAATAGTTGACCCAATAAAACACGTCGAACTGTTCGAGATTGACTGCGCGCAGGACGTTGCCGAGTAATACCAATCCCAGTAGACAATAGCTCCCATAACGGTACATGAATCTTGCGTAACTATTCCCGGGTTTTAAGAATACGTTCACCAATCGAAACCCGTCCAAAGGATAGATCGGTAAAAGGTTGAAAAACGCTTGCATAAAGTTTATCTGAACAAAAAACAGTAAAAAGTAAAGCCCCAACGTCTGAAAAACAAAGATAACGTTCCCCGCGTCCACCGAAAAATACGGATACAAGAAGTGCAATAACAGGAGTCCTATTCCGCCCATAATGAGATTGGCGGTCACACCTGCGGCGGACACAAAAAACATATCTCTTTTTCTGTGGCGGAAGTTGCGAGGGTCTATCGGGACGGGCTTTGCCCACCCGAATCCGACCAAAAGAATAAGAATAAGACCGATCGGATCGAAGTGTACGACCGGGTTTAAGGTCAACCGATTGTTAATTTTAGCCGTAGGATCCCCACACAGAAGCGCAACGTATCCGTGCGCGATCTCGTGCACAATGATACTCAGCCCCCCGGCAAGAGCCAAGGAGAGTACGCAAATAATAATTTCCGGCAAGGAAGCACCGCTTCGAATCAAACTATATAAAAACATTTATTCCTCAAAGAAATAATATAACAAGTTTAGAAAAAAAAGTCAATAAAAACCGCCCGACGATATTATATCGGCAGGGCGGTTTTATCAATCGTGAAAGTACACTACGAACGGATCCAGTCTGACAAGACTTTATCCAATGCGTCTCCGTAACCCCTTCTTTCCACGTTGGTTACGCTGAGCAAATCCGTTTCTGCAATTACTTCTCCGTTTGCGTCAACGATCTTTACCCTACCTATTGCCTGCCCCTTAGAGATCGGCGCAGAAAGATCTTCGTTTATGGTTACTATAGTAGACAACTCTTGCTTTAACCCCTTTCTTATGAAAAATTTAATGTCTTCGGCGACGCAAACAGGTATATTATCATCTTTAGCACGATCTACTTTGAGATCGGTTTGTACCGTCTCGCCTTTGCGAAAGATCGTTCGTATCTCATAATTCGCGAAAGCATACTTAAACATGTCTGTCATTTCACGGAATCTGTCTTTGCTGGTCTCCGAACCGAGAACAACTCCCACGACGCGCATATCGTCTCTCTTTGCGCTTGCGGCCAGACAAAACATTGCGTCGTTCGTAAATCCTGTCTTACCCGCGTCACAGTCCTTATAAAACCGGATCAGTTTGTTGGTATTGACCATCTCCGTTACTCTTCCGTCGGGATGCCGATAGTCTTCCATCCAAATACCAGCATAATCGAAGTACTTTTCGTGTCGCAACAACTTTCCGAACATTTTTGACACGTCCTTAGCAGTCGAATACTGCTCTCCTGAGTTCGGCAATCCGGTCGCATTGCAAAACAAAGTGTTTTCCATGCCGATTTCTTTAGCATATTCGTTCATTTTTTGCACGAATCCGTCAATAGACCCGGCTATTCTTTCTCCCAGCGCCACAGCGGCGTCATTGGCGCTGCAAACAGCGACGCCTTTGATCAAATCGGTCACCGGGTATTCTTTTCCGGCATCCAAAAACATTTGCGACCCTCCCATACCCGACGCTTCGACGCTGACGGTTATTTTTTCCTCTAAAGACAAGCGTCCTTGATCGATCTCCTCGAAGGTCAAAAGTAAGGTCATAATCTTCACTATGCTTGCGATCGGATACCTTTCGTCCGAGTTTTTGTCGATCAATACGGTCCCCGTATCATAATCGACCAAATAAGCCGATCTGGAAGGATAGGTCCCGACAAATGAATCGTCGGCAAAAGCCGTTGCTCCGATCGGTAAAGCCGCGATCGTAACGACAACGACAGCCAAAAGTATAAATAAACTTTTTTTCATAGACACATTTCTCCTTTTCGATAGTGTCTCCCTTTCCTTTGTTTTTATGAAAAACTAAATGATTATGGACAAAAGAATTATGATAATGGCAGAATATACCAAATGGAATATGATCGACAAGATCAAAAATTTTTTACAGATCGGTAAAGCGATCTTGACCGTACAACCAAACGGCAAACGACATTTCCAATTTGTTCCCGCACAAGTATTTCGATATAACGCGCTTAGATATAGGGAATATAAAGCGATATGTACAAATAAAACCGGCAAATAAAAAACGATCAACAGGATATACGCGCTCCAACCGTCCATAGCACAGGAGACAAAAATACTTTGTAAAAATATTTTTGTAGTCAGGATCGGCAACGCAATACTGATGAAGAACAACACGCGATTAACACAGGTAAAGATCGAAATAGCATAACCAATCGCGGCAAACAACAGAATTTTTAATAGAAATACAAAAGCGGAAAAGTCTTCCAAAGCGATTTTTGTAATCAAATTCCCACCGCTACTATTTTCGCAAGCGCTTTTCGTCCCGGCGATTGCTAAAAGAAAACCGACCATAGCGGCGACAAATACTAGAATTATGATTGCTTTATCATTATTCCATGCCTCTTTTACGATCGATTTTTTACTTAGACACTTATCTTTAATTCGGCGCAACATACTATACCGTATGTCGAATAATGCCGATTATTCCGAAAAAATCAGTCTTTAGATTATTTCTTCGAGCATCCAATCAATATAAACGCCGTACCCTTTCGTTGCGTCGGCATTAAAAACGTGAGTCACCGCGCCGACAAGTTTACCGTTCTGTATGATTGGAGAGCCGCTCATTCCTTGCAAAATCCCCCCTGTCGTCATTTTCAGACGCTTGTCTGTCACTCGTATGACCATACTCTTATCCGCGGGCTTATCTTGCTCAACGACTTTTATAATGTCGATCTCATAAAGTTTCGGTCCCTTGTCGTCGATCGTAGTCAAAATCTCCGCCTTACCGGGCCGAACGTCGGTTTTTGAACCAATAGTGACCTTCTTAAGGTCGTTCATTTCAACTGAAAAAGAACCGAATATCCCACAAAACACATTTTTTTCGATCTTCCCTATCGAATCGGAAAAGTCTACTGCACCACGAAGCTCTCCGGGTACGTTCGGCTCGGCGACGTTGTAACCCGTTACCGTACAGGGAAAAATGTTTCCGCTTTGATATACGGAAGAATGCCCAAACTCGTCCTCGATCAGATGTCCCAAGGCTCCAAATCGACCGTCCTTTGTCAAAAAGGTCATCGTGCCTATGCCGATAAGATCATTTTTAATTCCAAAACCGAGTTTATACGTTTTTTGTGTGACGTCATATTCCGGTTTTATCGAAATGTCAATCAGTTTTCGCCCACGTTTAACCGACAAAACGATTTCATTCCCGCTTTTTACCGCATCGGCGATCGTCTCCGGACCGGAAATGATTTTTCCGTTTATTGTGACCAAGAGGTCACCTTTTTCTACCCCGGCAAGAAGAGCGGGAGAAAAACTACCGTTTGAACTCGTTACGTTGATCAATTCATCTACAATAAAGTATTGACTTTTAGCGTCGATCCCGATCGGGAACCCACCTAAATAGACTTCCTCATTATCTATATCTTCTGCATAAGCGAATGTATTATGATAGATACAGAGGCTGATTCCAACCGATAGACTCAAAATGACTATTAGTGATATTGTACAAAGTATTATTCTTGTTAGATTATTTATTCTCTTCATACCCAAAATCCTTATCTCTTTTAGTTGTGTCAAAGGAAAAGACGTTTATACAATAAATATCCATCGGCTTAGCCGGTGGTTTTTCATTTTCGGGTATAACCCTCATACTACTGGCGACGTATCAATGCGTATATGCGACCTACCAGTCACGCATTTCTTTTACTTGCTACCCGTAAACGGGTCGCGCGGATCGAATAGACTCATT
>JAFVAC010000102.1 GCA_017476265.1 Clostridia bacterium | reverse complement strand
GAATACTTATACGGTGACGTATGCATTTGCCGGCGGCACCCACGGTTCCAAAGCCCCGACCCCCTGGACCAACGACGCGGTGCAAGAAGTCTCCGCGCCGACCCGTACCCGCTACACTTTCGCCGGCTGGACGGTGACGAGCGGACTGAATACGTCCACCGCAAAATACGGCCCGACCAACGACCCCGCTACGGCGATCTCCGCGGCTACGACCAAGTGTATAAACGGCGCAACCGGGAGCGTGTATTTCAAAAATCTCACCGCCGCGTCAAGCGGTTCGGTCACTTTGACCGCCAATTGGACGGCGAATACCTATACCGCGACGTACGACGCGCAGGGTGGGAGCGTGGCTTCCGCCAATAAGACGGTCTCTTTCGGCTCGACCTACGGAGATCTGTTGACGCCTACGCGTACCGGGTATGACTTTTTGGGGTGGCGGCTTCTCCCTGTCGGCTATCGGCAGGTAGAGTATATCCAAGGGTCCGGTTCCGCTTACGTCCTCACCGACTATACGCCCAACCACAATACCTCCGTCCGTATGGTGGCTACGCCTACGACCGTCTCCGGCAATCAGAACTTCTGGTGCGCGAGAGGTAGTAGCACGTCTACGGCGACCTTTACGCTTTTTGCCATCAACAATACGGCGCGTTTCGACTATAACAACAGCATAGGCACCGGCATGGGTAGCCTTTCGGCAGGGACCAAGTACGTCCTCAGCGCGGAAAGGAATCGCGCCTGGTTGAACGACTCGACCGCCCTGTCCGCGCATACCTACGCTTCTTACACGGCAGGGGGCAAGTTGACCTTTATGGCGTCTTACGTAGGCGGCGAGAAGAACGGCTTGGACAATTACGGCAAGATGCGGGTCTACGGCGTCACCGTTTGGTCGGCGGGAACGATCGCGGGGTACTATGTGCCTTGCTACCGCACGAGCGATAATGCGATCGGTCTATACGACGTAGTCGAGAACAAGTTTTTCGCCGGCACGGGGTCTTTGACCAAAGGCGGAGACGTCTACGTCACCTCCGCGACGGAGTTTGCCGTCGGCAAAAACGTGACCCTGTACGCCGTTTGGAGCGCCGTCACCCGCACGATCACCCTCGACAATCGCTCCGCGACCACCGCGGGGACGACTTCGGTCAATGCGACCTATGATTCCGCTATGCCTTCCGTCACCGTACCGACCAAGGTAGGGTATGACTTCGGCGGGTACTATTCCGCAGTCAACGGTGGCGGCACGCAGTACTATAAAGCGGACGGGACGTCCGCGCGGACGTCCGATTTCTCGATCAATGCGACGCTGTACGCCAAGTGGACGGCGGTCGTCCGCACCGTCACGCTCGACGGACAGTCCGCGACCAATCTAGGGACGACTTCGGTCAATGCGACCT
The DNA here is from genome assembly GCA_017476265.1 of Clostridia bacterium. Lineage (GTDB taxonomy): Bacteria > Bacillota > Clostridia > Christensenellales > DTU072 > CAG-1782. Next base: position 11,796 of record JAFVAC010000102.1, on the reverse strand, counting down.
ATGACTCCGCCATGCCGAGTATCGACGCGCCGGCAAGGACGGGCTATACCTTCGGCGGGTACTATACCGCAGTCAACGGTGGCGGTACGCAGTACTATAAAGCGGACGGCACTTCCGCCAAGAATTCCGACTATACGTCCGCAGGCGTCCTCTACGCCAAGTGGACGGCGAATACGTACACCGTCACGTTCAACGGCGACGGCGGTACCGTCGGTCGCACGACGTCTACGGTCACTTTCGACTCCACGCCGACGGATCAGGCGACCGCCACCTATCCGGGGTACACTTTCGGCGGGTTCTTCCGCCAGCGCAACGGCTCCGGAACGCAGTATTTTGCCGCGGACGGCTCGGCTCTGTGCCCGTGGGACGTCGCCGGCAATACCACCCTCTACGCCAAGTGGACCGCCAATGATTACACGATCCGCTTCTCCTTTGAGGGCGGACGGGACGGGACCTCTTCTTCCGTCGCCACCTTCAACGCGGCGATCTCCGCCGTGAACGTGCCCACCCGCACGGGCTACACTTTCGCAGGTTATTACACGGAAAAGAACGGTTCCGGCACGAAGTATTTCGACATTGACGGCGTATCCGACAAGACGTATTCGACCGTCGGTGACCTCGATCTGTTCGCCAAGTGGGACGTCGTGACCTATACCGTCACGTACGAACTGAACGGCGGGACCAACGGCGACAATCCGTCCTCGTATACGATAGAGTCCGCTTCCATTCTCTACGCCGACGCGGTTCGCACGGGATATGACTTCTCGGGCTGGTATCTTGACAGCGCTTTCACGTCCCCGTCTACCGGGATCCCGTCCGGAAGCTTCGGCGACGTCAAAGTGTACGCCAAGTGGACCCCGATCGTCTATACCATTACTTACAATTATAATGGGGGAGAGGCGACGACTGATCCGACCGAGTACACCATCGAGGACGAGGAGATCGTCTTCGGTGCGCCCGTTCGTTCGGGCTTTGACTTTATGGGCTGGTTCTCCGACGAAGACTTGACCGAAGAAAAGAGCTCTATAGCTTCCGGCAGTTACGGCGATGTTGCGGTCTATGCCAAGTGGGAGATCGTCGTGTACGATCTGTCCTATTACCTGTCCGGCGGGGCCAATGGGAACAATCCGCAGACGTATACCGTACTGGACTCTTTCGACTTCGTCGCGCCGACAAGGACCGGCTATACCTTTGACGGTTGGTACGCCGATGACGAATACGTCGAGGACTTTTCCGGCATAACCCTTGGCATGACGGGCGATCGCTCGGTCTACGCCAAATGGACGATCATCGAGTACGATATCACTTATCATCTTGACGGCGGGAGGAACGACGAAAGCAATCCGTCCACTTATACCGTCGCGGAGAATATTCTCTTTGCCGACGCCATCAGAGCCGGCTTTACCTTTGTCGGTTGGTATATGGACGAAGAGCGCACCGTCCCGCGGAGGGAGATCCCGACCGGGACCACCGGCAATATCGTCGTCTACGCGTTGTTTGACTTCGACGCGGCGACCATATCCGGGGAGGATCTGTCCTTTACCTATACCGGGCAGCCGGTCGATCTGGTCGCCACGGTAGAACACGGCATTCTGGATCAATGCGAAGTGGACTTCGAGTGGGTGGAGCACGGCGCGATCAGCCCGATCAAGACCAACGTGTATCCCGTCAAGACCGTCGCGGACAGCGGCGTGTATACCTTGCGCGTTACCGTTCGGTATGAGGAGTACGAAAAGCTCTCCTCGCACGACTTCCGCGTGGAGATCGGCAAGGCGACTTTGACGGTCAAAGCGGTCGATTACGATGTCAAATACGGCGATGAAGCGCCCTTCGGGTATTCCTACGTCGGACTCCTCGGCACCGACAATACCCGTGTGGTCTCCGGCACGGTGACCTATACCGGGTCCTACGAGAGCGGATATCTCCCCGGCGAGTACGTCTATACCCCGGTAGTGTCCGGGCTGACTTGCGACAACTATATTTTGGTCGCCGAAAGCGCCACGATCACCGTCGGCAGAAGACCGATCAGAATATCCGCGACGCAATCGACCGTGCAGTACGACGGCACGGCAAAGACCGTCGGCTACACCATGGAGCCGAGCTTTTTCTACGGCTTTGACGAGGGGACCGTCTCCTTTACCGTGACCGATCAAGAGGGCGAGGAGACGACCGATCTTACGTCGGTCGGAGAAAGAACGGTCTCCTTATTGTCCACCTATCCGTCCGACCGATTCGACGTGACCGTCACAGACGGATATCTTGTCATCACCCGGGCGGAACTGATCGTCGAAGCGCTCTACTCCGCTTACGTCTACGATGGTGAAGCCAAGACGGCGCAATGGCGTTACGTCTCCGGTCTTGCCGTCGGGGATTCTCTCGCCGGAGTCACTCTTCGGTATACTTTGGAGGGGGAGACGGTCGTATCTCCCGTCGATCCCGGCACCTATACCATCACCATCGTGGATTATGAACTTTCTGCAGGCGACAGAAACAATTATTCTTTCCGTCCGATCTCCAACGTCTTGAGCATCGGCACCGTGCCTATTTATATCGACGTCGAGAGCGTGACCGAGGGCGTCATCTATGACGGTATGCCCCACACGATCGGCTATGGCTACCGCGTCCATGTCGGCGACAGCGTGACCTGCGACCTGATCTACTATCGGGACGGCGTCGCGTGCGAACCCGTCCACGCCGGGACCTATACGGTCACCGCGGACTTAGACAGCGTATCTATTACCGGCAACCCCAACAACTACAACGAAGAGATCATCGTCACCGAAGGGACTCTCGTCATTGAAAAGCGCACGGTTTCTTTCGATATCGTCGAGTCCTCCGTGACTTTTGACGGGACGGTCCACGACGCCTTTGCCGAGGCGATAGGACTCATAGGCGAGGACCGCGCGGAAGCCGCTCTGTCCTATTCCGACAACATCAACGCCGGCGACTGCGCCGTCTCGATCCTCTCCGCCGAGATCACGGTCGGCGACCCCGACAATTACGTCTTCGATCTCTCGGCTACCGGCACAATGCACGTCGAAAAGCGTCTTGTCTACGCCAAAGTCGTCGATCTCGACGAGGGCGAAGTGTACGACGGGATGAGACACTATACGACTGCCGCACTGGAAAACGCCGTCGGGGAGACGTCGTTTACGTTCGAGTTGTCCTACGGTGACAACGTGCTCGCCGGGACCTGCCCCGTCTCTATCGTCAACTATTACGGCAATGAACTCGACGAACGGAACTACGACGTCGACATCTCCGACGAGGGGTATCTCGTCATTCACAAAGCCGAGTACGACTTCACCCGCACCGAGGCGGCGCTGTCTACGGTATCTTACCGCTTTAAGCGTCTCTACAACGGGAAAAAACAGTACCCCGCCATTAACGTCCTTCCCGTCGGTCGTGACGGCACCTCGCCGGAAGTCGTCTTCTCCGACGGAGCCACCGACGTGGCGGAAGGGGACAAGGTCATCTATCTGTCCTTTGTCAGCCATTCCGACAACTATAACACCCCCGACGTCTCTTACGAACTGACCTTGACCATCGCCCCGTACGCCTGCGAAGTGGTCTGGGAGTATACGCAAGGCGTCCTTTCCGTGGAGTACTCGGGTGGCAAGATCGCTCCGGGCGCGCGGACCTACGACATCAACGGAGAGGAGATCGCTCTCCGTACCGTGGGCGAAGAGGGATTCGGCGACGTCAACGACGTGGGCTATTCGGTCACGGCGTATCTCCCCGCCGGCTACACCAACTACACTTTGGTCAACGAGGCGGAGACCTTTACCGTCACGCCCAAGTCCATCACCGTCAGATTCAACGCCACTCGTCCGACCTATGACGGCACCGTCAAGTCGGTCACCGCGACCGCCGTGGGCGTCCTGCGCGGCGAAAGAGTCTCTTTCAATCTCTCCTATGACCGCGAGCCGATAGACGCCGGGACGTACTCCGCCACGGCGAGCCTCGTCGACTGCGCCAACTACGTCCTCACCGGCACGACCGAGACGACCTTCGACATCACGCGCCGTATCGCCAAAGTCGTCGCCCACGATCTGACTTCGGAATACGGTCAAGAGTTTGCCTCCACCGTCGGCGAATACGACGTCGAAGGCTTTATTGCCGGGGACGAACCTATAGTCACCGTCAACAAGTCCGAGGGCGATCACGTCGGCATGTATCTATTGGTCCCCGAAGTGGAAGAGATGAAAAACTACGACGTCCGCATCGTCAACGGTCGCTACGAGATCACCCCGACCGCCATCACCGTCTTCGTAAAAGACCATACGCAAAAAGAGTATAACTCCTTTGCTTTGACCGCCAAGCGCGGTACGGAGGAGACGGGCGACTGGTATCTGATCGCCGGATCCATCCCGGAAGGGGACGACCCCGATCTGTTCTTTTCCGTCAGCGTCAACAAGGGCGACAAAGACGTGCCGATCGCTTGCGAGAGCAAAAACACCGACTACAACGTCACTTTCGTCGGAGCGCACGAGGACGGATACGGCGGCACTTTCGCCAACTACCATGTGATCCTCGAGTCCGCGTACTTGTACGTCGAAGAGGGATTCGTCCTGACCCGAGTCTACGACGGACAGACGACCTCTATCCCGGTCAAGAACTCCGGCAACGGAAAGATCACCGCGTATATCAAAAACAAACCGGTCAAGAATCTGTTCAGCGAAGTCGGCGTCTACGAGGTCACGTTCAAGGGGACGGCGGAGATGAAGTTCTACGCCCCGGAGGATCTGACCGTGACGTATACCATCTTGCCCGCAAAGGTGGAAGCCCGTTCGGACGGCGTCACCTTCAAGTCGGTGGACGAGTCGAGCGGCTTTACGATGGACGCCGCCATCACCGTCGTCAACAATGGTTCGCTCGCTTCGCAGGCGTCTTCCAGCGTGGACTTCTTCAAGAAAGTGACCGACTTCTACACGATCTCCGTCAGCGACGGGTCCCTCGGGGACGTTCTCGAAGTCTACGTCGGCAATCGCTATAAGGACGGCGAGACCGTCAGCGTCTGCCTCTACGACGGCAGCGTATATTCCGTCAAGGATTACGTCGTGCAGGACGGCTTTATCACCATCGAAGAGGCGTCGCAACTGCAAGGGATCGGACTGGTGGAGGACGACTCCATTAAGGGAGTCCTCATCATCATCTCCGCGGTGTCCGTCGTCGCCATCGTCGTGATCCTACTACTCGTTTCTCTCATCTTCCGCGGAAGAAGGAGATATTGATCGTTATTATTCAGATAAGAAGGACCCCTCGCCGTATTATGCGAGGGATCCTTTCTTTTTTCGGTCCGAAAGACTGTTTTGTCGCGGACTTATTCTTCGTCCAGCATCCGCCCCATCTCATAATAATAGGACGCCTTGCTCGGGCGAGAGGGCACGAGTCGGGTCACCACTTCGTACAGGACGATGGACAGAGCCCCCGCGACGACCGCGGTCGAATACGCCGGGTTCAGGGAGACTTCTCCGCCGATCTGGGTGAGAAGCGTCGCCGTCATCACGCTCAGCGTCGCCGCAATAAAGCCGTATTTGCCGTTCCTGGTCAATACGAAGGCGAGGAGTCCGATCATCAAAGCATAGTAGTAGTTGACCGAAGACCACAGTTCGTCGCCGAAATAGGCGGCGATCCTCGTCGCGCCGTACAGGACGCCCGACAATACGACGGTGATCAAAAGGGACATAAGGCGATTTTTCATCGTGCCTTTGAAGACCCACAGCAAAAACACCGTCAGAAAGAACAGAGCCGTACCGAAATCGAACGTGAATCCGCCTAAGTCCATCGTCGGCAAAAAGTTGAGTCCCACCACGGCGGCAAAGACAAGCACCAGTGCGACTACCGGCACGCCGAAGTCCTTCACCGTCTTATTCCCGATGCCGAGTAACGCCATCACGCCGAGGACTATCAGCAATATAGAACCAATCATCATTTTTATCATTCTCCTTTCGCCGTTAGAATGTACTATTTGTCACGTTCTATACTTCATAGGAGATAAGAATTTACTTTACTTTCTTAAAGTACGGGTATATAATGGTCCTTGGAAGAAATTTCTCCAAAGGAGTCCGATATGGGAAAAATAACGATTGAGAAAGAGCGTTGTAAGGGCTGTGGGCTTTGCGTCCTGAACTGCCCGAAAAAAATTCTCGCACTCTCGGAGACGGAGACAAACAGGAACGGCTATTTCGTCGTCGTCATGACCGACGAAAAGTCTTGCATCGGGTGCGCCAACTGCGGCGTCATGTGCCCGGACAGCGTTATTACCGTCGAGAGATAGGAGGGAAAGATGAAAGAACTCATGAAAGGTAACGAGGCGATTGCCGAGGCGGCGGTCCGCGGAGGGTGCAGAGCCTTTTTCGGCTACCCCATCACCCCGCAAAACGAGATCCCGGAGTATATGAGCTGGAGGCTCTTCGAGGTGGGCGGCACTTACGTCCAGGCGGAGAGCGAGGTCGCCGCGATCAATATGGTATACGGCGCGGCGGGCGCGGGCGCGCGCGCGATGACCAGCAGTTCCTCTCCCGGTATCAGCCTTAAGCAAGAGGGTATCAGCTATATCTGCGGCGCACGTCTGCCGTGCGTCATCGTCAATATGGTCCGCGGCGGTCCCGGGCTCGGCGGCATTCAGCCGGCGCAGAGCGACTATTTCCAGGCGACCAAGGGTGGCGGTCACGGCGACTACCATTTGCTCGTCTACGGACCCTCCAGTGTGCAGGAGTGCGTGGATATTATGTACAATGCTTTCGACGTGTCCGACAAGTACCGCGTCCCCGTCATGATCCTCGGAGACGGTATGCTCGGTCAGATCATGGAGCCGGTCGAGTTGCCGGAGTTCAAAGACCTGTCAAAACTGCCCCGCAAGCCGTGGGCTACCTATGGCGACAATAAGGGCAAGGACAGACAGATCGTCAATTCGCTCTTGATCGAACCGGACGTATTGGAAGCGCACTGCCACCTTCTGGAAGACACCTATAAAGAGATCGCCAAAAACGAGACCGCTTTTGAGAACTATCTCTGCGACGACGCCGAAGTGGTCATCACCGCTTACGGTACGGTTGCCCGTATCGCCAAAAGCGCCGTCAACATCCTCCGCGAGCAGGGCAAGAAGGTGGGACTCCTTCGTCCCATCACACTGTACCCGTTCCCCAACGACGAGTTCGCAAGAGTCGCAAAGCAGGACTGCGTAAAGACATTCGTCTGCACGGAGCTGTCTTTGGGACAGATGATCGAGGACGTCAAGCTCGCCACCGGTATGATCAAGCCCGTCAAGTTCTTCGGGCGCACCGGCGGCAACGTGATGTCGCCCGAGGACATCGTAGAGTATGTGAATAAGGAGGTATATTGAGATGGCTATCGTATACAAAAAGAGCAATATGCTGACCGACGTGCCCTTCCACTATTGTCCGGGGTGTACGCACGGCATTGCGCATAAGTTGGTCGCCGAAGTGCTGGAAGAGATCGGCGCGGAAGGCAACGTGGTCGGCGTAGCGCCGGTCGGTTGCGCCGTGTTTGCCTACAATTATTTTAATTGCGATATGCAGGAGGCGTCCCACGGCAGAGCGCCCGCCGTCGCCACCGGAATCAAGCGCGTTTTGCCCGATCGGATCGTCTTTGCCTATCAAGGGGACGGAGACCTCGCCAGTATTGGTATGGCGGAGATCATTCACGCCGCGACCAGAGGGGAGAAAATAACCGTCATCTTCATCAACAACGCCATCTACGGTATGACCGGCGGACAGATGGCTCCGACCACCCTCGAAGGGCAAAAGGCGACCACCTGTATCTACGGAAGAAATCCGGAAGTCAACGGTCATCCCATCAAGGTGTGCGAACTGTTATCCACCTTGACCGGACCCAGCTATATAGCAAGAGGCGCCCTCTGCGACGCCGCGTCCGTCCGCAAGGCGAAGACCATGATCAGGACCGCTTTCCAAAATCAGATCGACAAAAAGGGCTTTTCCTTCGTCGAGCTCCTTTCCGCTTGCCCGACCAACTGGGGCATGAATCCCGAGCAGGCGTTGTCCTACGTCAAAAACGAGATGCAGGACCTGTATCCTCTCGGCGTGTTCAAGGAGGTAAAGTAGTATGGAAAATAAAATAATCATCGCCGGATTCGGCGGACAGGGCGTACAGAGTTTGGGTATGTTCATTGCCTTTGCGTCCATTCACGACGGCAAGGAGGTCACCTTTTTGCCCTCCTACGGACCCGAAATGAGAGGGGGCACCAGCAACTGCTCCGTCGTCGTATCCGACAAGCCGGTCGCCAGCCCGATCATCGCTCGTCCCGATATCCTGATCGCTATGAACAAGCCCTCGCTTGCCAAGTTCGAGCCCAAAGTCAAGCCGGGCGGATGCATCATCGTCAACAGTAGCCTTATTGAAGACAAAGTACAACGCACCGACGTGGACGTCTATTATGTCGACGCCAATCGTCTCGCGCAGGAAGCCGGCAACGCCAAGACCGCCAATATCGTCGTCCTCGGCGCTTATACCAAGATCTCCGGCGTCTTCACTCCGGACGTGATGAAGGCAGTCATCGAACATAAGTTCGCCAAAAAGCCCAAGGTCATCCCCGCCAATTTCAAAGCGTTCGACTTAGGATACGCTTTGGAGTAAGATAGCTCCCGATCGATCGCGTCCGCTTCTTTACGAGGCGGACGTTTTCATTTTGATTGTCCTGCATCGCGATATGACGAGAAAAACAGGCTGAAAAAGGCTTTTTTTTTCGTTAAGTTATTGCAAGAGGCGGTATTTAGTGGTATACTGTATAGTGTTCGGATCATTCCGGACGATCCTAAAAAAGAATTTTTATGAAGGAGACGAATCGTATATGATGACCAACAATCAACACGTTTTGGATTTCGTAGATAAGTATACGAAACTGTTCCAGCCCGACAACGTGGTTTGGATCGACAGCAGCAAGCAGCAATACAAAGAGCTCGTCAGCGAGGCGATCGCTACCGGCGAGATCATCAAGCTGAACAGCAAGTTGCTCCCCGGGTGCCTGTATCACAGGACCAGACCGGACGACGTGGCTCGCGTAGAGGACCGCACCTTTATCTGCTCCCGCGAGGAGATCAACGCCGGCCCGACCAACAACTGGATGGACCCGAAAGAGGCATATCAAAAGTTGGACGCCATCGCCGACGGCGCCATGAAGGGCAGGACGATGTACGTCATCCCGTTCTCGATGGGCAAGATCGGCTCCCCGTTCGCCAAATACGGCATCGAATTGACCGACAGTATCTACGTCGTCCTCAACATGATGATCATGACCAGAGTCTCCCCGAAGGTCTTCGACAAGCTCGGCGACTCCGACGACTTCGTCCGCGGCATCCACTCCAAATGCACGCTCGACGCCGAAAACAAGTACATCTGCCAATTCCCGGAAGACAACGTCATCTATTCTCTGAACAGCGGCTACGGCGGCAACGTGCTCCTCGGCAAAAAGTGCTTCGCTCTGCGTATCGCTTCTTACCAGGGCTGGAAAGAGGGCTGGATGGCGGAGCATATGCTCATTTTGGGTATTGAAAAGCCGGACGGCGACATCAAGTACATAACCGCTGCATTCCCCAGCGCCTGCGGCAAGACCAACCTCGCCATGCTCATTCCGCCCAAGTACTATACCGAACAGGGCTACAAGGTCTGGACGGTCGGCGACGACATCGCTTGGATCCGCAAGGGCAGGAACAGCATGCTGTACGCCGTCAACCCCGAAAACGGCTTCTTCGGCGTCGCTCCCGGGACCAACAAGAAGTCCAATTACAACGCTCTTATGAGCACCAAAAAGAACACGATCTTCACCAACGTCGCTTTAGATCTCAAGAATAAGACCGTGTGGTGGGAAGGCATCAAAGAGCCCGCTCCCGTCAAAGGTCAGGACTGGAAGGGCAACCCCTGGTACGAGGGTAAGGTGGACGAGAACGGCGCCATCATCAAGGGCGCTCATCCAAACAGCAGATTTACCGCCCCGGCGAAGAACTGCCCCTGCCTGTCCAAAGAATTCGAGAATCCGAAGGGCGTACCCGTCTCCGCCATCATCTTCGGCGGACGCAGAGCCAAGGCGGCGCCCCTTGTCTATCAGGCGAGAGACTGGGAGCACGGCGTCTTCATCGGCGCGATCATGGCGAGCGAGACCACCGCGGCTGCCGCGGGCAAGGTCGGCGTCGTCCGTCACGACCCGATGGCTATGCTTCCGTTCTGCGGATACAACATGGGCGACTACTTCCAACACTGGCTCGATATGGGCAAGAAAGTCAAGAATCAGCCCAAGATCTTTAACGTCAACTGGTTCCGCACCGACAAGGACGGCAACTTCATTTGGCCGGGATTCGGCGACAATATGAGAGTCCTCGACTGGATCATCCGTCGCTGCGAGGGGACCGTGGACGCCGTGGAGACCCCGATCGGATTCTTGCCCAAGCCCGAAGACATCAATCTCGAAGGATTGGAGAACTTCACTATCGACGACCTCAAAGAGATCCTCGACGTCGATCTCGACACCTGGACGGCGGAAGCCAAGGACATCGGCGAGTACTTCAAGAAGTTCGGCGACAAACTCCCTAAGAAGCTCGCTAAACAGCTCCGTATCCTCAAGAAGAACCTTAAGGACGCGAAGAACGCGCGATAATTGACTTTTATCATTCTTGACGAGCCCCGCTACAATATTAGCGGGGCTCGTTTTTTATACTGAAAAGAGGACTTTTCGTAAAATATGCAGATTGACAAAGAGTCGGAGCCGTGATACAATATACTGTGTTATTGTATTTTCAAAAACAGAATATATTGAAGGAGAGGAAATTATGCCAAAGAAAACTGTCGCGCCGAAAGAGTCGTCTTATCAAGCCAGTGATATAGACGTCCTTGAGGGGCTGGAGGCGGTCCGCGTTCGTCCCGGTATGTACGTCGGAAATACCGACTTGCGCGGTATGCACCACATCATCTGGGAAATCGTCGATAACTCGATGGACGAAGCCGCTAACAAATTCGCTACGTGCATCACCGTCACGGTCAATCCCGATGGGAGCGTAGCCGTCGAAGACAACGGTCGAGGGATCCCCGTGGACATCCACCCGGTCAAAAAAGTCCCCGCCGTCGAACTCGTTTTTACCCAACTGCACGCAGGCGGAAAATTCGGAAATAAAAACTATAACTACTCCGGCGGTCTGCACGGCGTAGGCGCCAGCGTCACCAATGCTCTTTCCGAGTGGCTCAACGTCGAAGTCTATCGGGACGGCAAGATCTACCGCGAGGAGTTTTATTCGCCGGAGATCAAAGGAAAAGTCGAGAGCGGGATCATCAAGACTCCTCTTACCGTCATAGGCAAGACCGACAAGCAGGGGACCCGCGTCGAATTTATGCCCGACAAACGGGTCTTCAAGGACTGCTCCCTCGACAATGATATGATCGAAAAGAGGTTGCGCGAATACGCCTTTCTCAACAAGGGCGTCTTGATCAAGTTCGACGACAATCGCCCCGGAGAGGACACCCACGAAGAGTTTTTGTACACCAACGGGCTCTTTGACTTCATCAAATACATCAACGAGGGCGCCGAGGAGAAGAAGAACGGCGTTATGTACCTCGTTGCCGAGTCGGACAAGTTCCGCTGCGAAGTTGCGGTCCAACATACCGAAGGGTATTCCGAACACACTTACAGTTTCGCCAACAACATCCCCACCCCCGAAGGCGGGACTCACGAGACGGGATTCCGCTCGGCGTTCACGCGGTTCATGAACGACTTCGCGCGAGAAAACAAGATCTTGAAGGACAAGGACGCCAACTTTACCGGAGACG
>JAFVAC010000101.1 GCA_017476265.1 Clostridia bacterium | reverse complement strand
TTTCGACTATCCTTATGGCCAGCCCCTCGACAATAGCCGTTTTTCCTACACCCGGCTCTCCAATGATCATAGGATTATTTTTGTTTCTGCGAGAAAGGATCCTTATTAGTCTGTCAGTCTCTTTCTCTCGTCCGAATACTTTGTCGAGTTTTCCGCGTCGCGCCTTGTCCGTCAAATCAGTCCCAAAAACGCATTCCTCCGTTTCGGCTTCAATATTTACGCTGCCACTCTCCTCTTCGGGCTCGCCCTTTTCTGCCTCGCTTTTCCCGATTCCGTTATATGCCATTCCGTGCACGATAGAAAGGATCTTAGTATACTCAATACCGTTTTTCTCGAGAATTTTTCCACCAATTTCGGTCTTATGAAAAGAAATCGATAATAACAAGTGTTGGGTATCGCAATATTCATATCCTTCGTTTTTTGCAACTAATTTTGCATAATCCAATATTTTTATTGCCGACACGCCAAGGACGGCAGGTTGTGGCAAGATATCGGTTTTTATCAAATATTTCTTTGCTTGTTCGTCTTCAAAGCCTAATCTCGAAAGGATCTCGCAACCAAAAGTTCCCTTCACCGTTGTTAATGCGATCAAAAGATGCAGACTATCTACAATACCTCCCGTATATGAAGCGAAGGTCTCGGATATACCCAAGACCTTCTTCAATGCAATTGTTGTTTCTACCATAATCTCCTATCTCATCATAGTTTTTTGACCAACTCCGTCAAATATTTCTTTAGCCCCTCTTTTAATTCATCGTTTCGTAAAGCATACTCTATATTGGCTTCCACAAAGCCCAACTTATCTCCAATATCATACCGTCTTCCATCAAAAGTATATGCATAAACGGGCATATCTTTCGACATATAATGTATGGATGTAGGCATATAGACTTCTCCATTGGGTGCGGCAGGTGTTTGTTTGATGTATTCGAATATTTCCGGAGTTAAAATAAATCTTCCTAAGCTTGTAAGTTGTGACGGAAGCTCTTCTAACTTCGGCTTTTCTATAAAACCTTTTATTTCGGTATATTTTCCCTTTTCTTTTCCGGGGATGACCACCCCGTATTTCGGGCATTCTTCTCTCGGTTGCATTTGTACGCCCACGATTGTAGTACCTGTGTTTTCATAAGCGTCCATGAGTTGTTTTGTGACCGGATATTCCGGGTTGTAGATCACGTCGTCTCCGAAAAGCACGGCGAAAGGCTCGTCTTTTACAAAACTCTTGCACAGTTCGATCGCCTTTCCTGTTCCCAGCATTTCATGCTGTCTGACGTAGACAATGTTGACCTTCTCGGTCAATTCGTTCATTTTTTCTATTACTTTATTCTTTCCGCTTTTTGCAAGCGCATACTCGACTTCTACATTTCTGTCAAAATGATTAGGGATACACTCTTTATTCCGACCTAATATAATACAAATATCCGTTATCCCGCTGTTCACACACTCTTCCACGATATACTGAATAGTCGGGACGTCGACAATCGGCAACATTTCTTTCGGCGTCGCCTTTGTCGCCGGTAAAAATCTCGTTCCATATCCGGCAGCCGGTATAATTGCTTTAGTAACTTTTTTCATAATCGGTAATACACTCCTCAAAACGGAAACTTTATATTTATTATAAGTCCCAATTAATAAAAATTCAATATATATTTTAATATATAGTTTTTTGGCAAAAAGAATTCGGCTAAAACAGTAAAAAATCCATTGACTTTTTTATTTTTTTGTTTTATTATAATTACTGCTTGCGAGGGTGGCGGAATTGGCAGACGCGCATGATTCAGGTTCATGTTGGTAACACAGTGAGGGTTCAAGTCCCTTCCCTCGTACCAAGTGTTTTGATCCTTTCATTATGTGGTCGTGGCGGAATGGCAGACGCGTACGTTTGAGGGGCGTATGGGTACACCGTGTGGGTTCAAGTCCCATCGACCACACCAAAAAATCGTCCTTATATCGGACGATTTTTTATTAAAAACATCACCGATCGGGTGATGTTTTTTAGTAATGTTCTTTTATAATAGTTTTTTTACTGCCTCAGCTATACCTTTGTCATTTATACCGTGAATCGCCAACAGATCATCGGGTGCTCCCATCGGTGAGAAAACATCCTGTATACCCAGTTTTTTGAACTTTACTCCGGCTCCGTTTTCAGCGATCACATCAGCAACGGCACTGCCCAATCCACCGATCACAGTGTGGTCTTCAGCAGTGACAATGACGCCCGTGTCCTTTATGGCGGACAGAATTGCATCTTTATCAATGGGCTTAATCGTATGCATGTTCAAGACACACACGCTAATCCCCTCTTTCTCCAAAATCTCGGAGGCCTTTAACGCTTGATATACGCAAGAACCACAAGCAATTATGGTCGCATCTTTACCTTCTGCCAGTTTGACAGCCTTTCCAACTGCAAAGCCATAATCATCGGTGTTATAGATGACAGGGTTTGTACCTCTGTTCAAGCGAATGTAATACGGACCGTAATGATTGACAGCGGCACGAGTCGCCAATGCAGTCTCCTGCATATCGGCTGGGCAAATTAGCGTCATATTGGCTAAACTCCTGATCACGGCAAAGTCTTCTATCGCATGATGTGTAGAACCGCCTGTTCCGAAAGAAGTCCCTCCGTGCGTACCGACAATTTTCACATTAAGATTTTGATAGCATATGTCGGTATGTATCTGATCCAGTGCACGCAAACTGGCAAACACCGAAAAAGTTGTTGCAAATGGAATATATCCACACTTTGCCAATCCTGCAGCAATTCCAAACATATTTTGTTCGGCAATACCTACATTAAAATACCTATCCGGAAACTTTGCGCCGAAAAGATTGACTTTGGTCGACCCTGCCAGATCTGCAGCCAATCCGACGATTTTATCGTTGGTTTCGCCCAGTACACACAATTCTTTTCCAAATCCTTCGATAGTAGGCGCTTTTATCTGTTCTCTTTGAACAAAGTCAGCAAAATGTGTCATATCTTATTTCCCCTCCTTCTCAATCAGAGCCAATTTTTCCTGATGATATTTTTCCAAATCATTCATACCGATGGTATACTTTTCCTCATCGATAGAACCATGGTGCCATTTATAGTTGCCGGCCATATAACTGATCCCATTCCCTTTCACGGTGTTAGCAATGATCACAACAGGTTTATCTTGCGCGAGTTTGGCATATTCGATCGCGTCGCAGATCTGTCGGAAATCATGTCCGTCAATCACTTTCACATCAAATCCAAAGGCCGCCCATTTGTCGGCAAATGGCTCTAAGGACATGACGTCTTCCGTCTTTCCGTCGATCATATTATAATTTCTGTCTACTATAGTAATCAAATTAGTCGCCTTGAAGTGAGCCGTCGCCATAGCGGATTCCCAAACGGAGCCTTCGTCACATTCACCGTCTCCCAGAAGGACGTATGTTTTGTATGAACGATTGGACATCTTCGCCGCCAAAGCCATTCCCAACGCCATAGCCGAACCATGCCCAAGAGAACCGGTGGAAGCGTCCAATCCGGGAATCTTTTTGGAATCGAGATGAACGTTTAATCTACTTCCGGTTTTATTATAAGACTTCAGTTCAGCCGGATCGATCAACCCTAGATCGGAAAACAAACAGGCGGTAGCGATGCCCGCATGCCCCTTACTGACAATGCAACGATCACGATCGGGGTCGTCGTACTTTTTAGGATCAAAATGCATTTCTTTATAGTAAAGCGCGGTCATTATATCAATGATGCTTAAACATCCTCCTATGTGTCCGCCTCCGGCACAACGAGTTGTGTCAAGGATCAACTTGCGAAGAGAATGCGCTTTATCTTCAAGCGTTTTCCATTCTTGCTTTGTTAAAGTCATTTTTGCCTCCGTTTTATAAAAAATTAAGCATACAGTTAATCTGTACGCTCGGCTAATTTAAGGTCGTAAAGACAATTTTTCGTAGCAATCAAGCTTTGCATATGCGTTAATCAAAATTGCTCCTCCGTCCCATCCGTTTTCTTATAGGAACAGTATAGCATATATTACTTATATATTCAAGCCAAAAAATCAAAATAAAATTTAAAAAACATACTCTCTTTTCACACGACTACCTATTCCGCACAATAACTCATAATGGAAAACACCTTGCTTTAAACACTCAGTTTCATTTTTTTCTCCGAATAACAGCACTTCGTCTCCAACGGATACCCCGGGGATCCCGGTTGCGTCTATCATGCAATAATCCATGCATATCCTGCCGATAACGCGTGTCTTTTTGCCGCGTACAATCACCACTCCAACATTGTTAAAGACAGTAGGATAGCCGTCTGCATATCCGGCTGAAACAACAGCGATCAAAGAATCTTTCTCTATCGTATAATCCGACCCATAACCGATATATTCGCCTTTTCGCACTGTCTTCACTTGAACGATATAGGAAATAAACTCTACGGCTCTTTGCAATTTATCTATCCCGATCCCATACAGCCCCATTCCTATCCTTGCGCATTCAAAAAAACAGTTCCAGGTTGTCCCCGAATCCGTGCTGGAAGTACTCTTTATTAATCTATTGTTGATTGTGTTTTCTATTTTTGAATATTCTTCCAGCTTTCCTAACTGCGAAAAAACTCTTCGCTCATTTTTTCCGTCCGCAAAATGTGTAAAAAGCCCGACTGT
Organism: Clostridia bacterium; assembly: GCA_017476265.1. Lineage (GTDB taxonomy): Bacteria > Bacillota > Clostridia > Christensenellales > DTU072 > CAG-1782. Next base: position 21,539 of record JAFVAC010000101.1, on the reverse strand, counting down.
TTTTTCTTTAATGCGTTTGTTAGAGAATACTTTTTCGACATCGACATTCTTCTCCAATCCTAATCGATGCATTCCTGTATCGATAGCTACAAATAATTTTGGAATCGAATATGGTTCCAAAGCCTTGATCTCACTTATTGATTCTTCCGAAGAAATAGTAGCTATAAGATTATTATCGGCCGCTATAATATAATCTTCTTTCGATAGAACTCCCAACACCCAAATGTCTTTTTTTATTCCGCACGACCTGATTTTTTCGCCCTCTTCTACAGTGGCAACGCAAAATCCGTCAACTTCATTCTCTAAATACAAACTGATTAACTCGGCACCTAAACCATATGCGTTCGCTTTTATAACCGCAAAGATTTTGCCGGCATATTTTTCTCTGAAAAAGGCAATATTGTTTTTTATTTTATTAATGTGAATACGAACTACCGCTCTTGTTGACATCTTTATCTACCTTCTATAGTCGCGCCCGTAAAATCATTGAATTCCAAGATCAACATATCTCTCAGTTTTTTTAATGTTCCTTGATCTTTCCCTGCCACTTTTCTTCCGTCTATAGTGCAAACGTCAATACAAAGCGACCCGGCGGCAGTAATTATTATTTCATCTGCGTTGAACAAATCTTCCAGTGTAAAATAATTATATTGATACATAATACCTGCTTTTTCACAAGCCCTAAGCAGATGTTCTCGCCCGATCCCCGGGAATATTCGTCCATCGGAAGGCGGAGTAACTAAACTTCCGTTTTTTAGAATACTTATGTTGCTATGGGCACATTCAGTCACGATCCCTTTTTTGTGCAGAACAACTTCGTCACAGCCTTTCTCTTTCGCTTGTTGAAATGCCAATATATTTGGTATGAGATTCAACGTCTTTACATCGCACAAACCATGCCTCTTATCCGAAGATACATCCAGCGTTATTGGTGCAGTCATATCTCGCAAAGAAGAGTCATAGATCATTATCCACAAATTACTCATTATTGTTTTGCTAAAAGAATGCTCCCGTCTGCCGGTTCCCCTGGACAGTTGAAAATAAATACAAAGTTTATTCCCTTTGACTTTATCCGCCATTCGTCGCAATAGAGACTGTAGTTCGGCATCCGACATCTCAAAATTGATCCGAAGCTTTTTTGCAGATTGAATAAAACGCTTAGTATGTTCTTCCAGAGCGAAGATCTTATGATTGTAGCAATATGCAACGTCATAAATACCGTCACCAAAATAACAAGCTCTGTCACACATAGGCACAAAAATCGAATCGAGTTCTCCATAAGATCCGTTATAATACCCCAATGACTTCATAAACTCCCGTCAGATAGATTATTGTATGAAACAAATGAACACTTGTTTCCATTTATTATTAATAAAAGAGTTTGCTGCGTTTTTTCTTCTTGCTAAACGAACGCAAAAATTGTATAATATAATAAAGTGAAAAAAAGGAGCAAATAATGTCCGTACTGTTTATTGATACCGATTGTGAATTACCTTACGAACGAGCGGAAGAAGTTGGCATAACCAACGTCATTAAGATGCCGTATACTATTTGCGGAAAAGAATATTTCTACGATTTGGGAAAAACCTATAACGCAAAAGAGTTCTTTACTCTTGTGCGTCAAGGTAATATGCCTATTACGAGCGGTCTTAATTCCGAAATATATAGAGAATATTTTGAACCTTTTTTTAAGCTCGGCGAAGATATCTTGTATTTGAGTTTTTCCTCTCAACTGAGTGGAACTTTTAAGTATCTTGATATCGCCATCAAAGATTTGTCTGCACAATATCCGAAAGCCGTCTTCCGTCGCTTCGACACTAAAAGTATCAGTATGGGGGCGGGATTACCGATTTATGTCGCCGCCAAAATGCACAATGAGGGCAAGACGAATGACGAAATAATCGACTTTTTAACCGGATTCATTAAAAGGGTCCGTTGCGTCTTCTCCCCATCGGATCTATTTCATCTGAAACGCGGAGGAAGAATATCGGGCGCAAGCGCTACGTTCGGAACAATGCTTCAGATAAAGCCTATTATCAGAGTTAATACTGAAGGAAAACTTGTTAACACCGCCAAAATCCAAGGCAAAAATAAAATGTTAAACAGCCTTGCTGACGAAGTTATCCAAAACGTTCGTGATATTGACAAATATCCCATTGTCGTTATGGACGCCGACTCTAAAGCCGATTCCATAAAAATCTCGGACAAGATCAAAGCATCTATTCCGGATGCCGACATTTGGATCTATGATATCGGACCTGTTATCGGAACGCACTGCGGGGCGGATACGATCGGCATCATTTATGTGTCCGACTGAGTTTAATCTTTCTTTTTAGCCGAATTTCTATCAAATGGAATATAGCCGTCTTCAACGTCCTTTATATCCGGTCTGAAGACGGCATTTATTTCTATCCCTCGTTTTAGAATATCATATCCGTATTTTTTCCGCAGAGTATCTAATTTCGGATTGATCATATCGCTTTTGATCGGTCTTTCGAATAGAGTACTTTGTACTTCTTCTTCCCCTCTTTCAATTAAAGCATAAGTACCGACAGTAATCATTCGAATCGGTCTGTCCACTCCAAACCGATAGAAACTATTCAATAAAGAAATTGCTTCATCCGCAATAGTTTTCGCATCCGACGTCGTCTCACTCAATCGTGACTGCCGCGACTCCATTTCCAAATCAGCAGTGCGTACCGAAACAGAAACGCCTCCCACTACACAATCATATTGGCGTAACCGAAAAGCAATTACTTCGCTTAGTGAATAAATAATAGTTTTTGCGTCTTTGATTGTTACGATATCCACTTCAGTTGTGGTTCCGTTGCTGACGCTCTCAGGCAAGTATTTTTGATTTGACTCGGATACCGGATCGTTATCATTGCCGTTTGCCATTAAAAACAACTTTTCGCCGACTTTTCCAAAAGCAAAGCTTAGTTTTACAATGTCCGAAGTGGCTATATCGCCTATAGTTTTGATCCCCATCTCACGGAACTTCATCCCGGACGATCTACCGACATACAACATATCTTCCGCAGATAAATTCCAAACGATATCTCTATATGAATCTTTGCTTATTACTGTGATTGCATCTGGTTTTTTCATATCGCTACCCAGTTTTGCGAATACCTTTGTAAACGATACACCAATAGATACAGTCAATCCCACTTCGTTTTTCATTCGATTGCGAATATCATCAGCAATTGCATATCCGCCCCCAAACAAGTGCGCTGTTTCCGTCACGTCGAGCCAACACTCATCCAGACCAAAACTTTCCACAAATGGAGTGTATTCTTTGTATATTGAGATCGCTTTTTGCGATAGATATGTATACTTTTGAAAATCAGGTGGAACGGCATACAGATCCTTCACTTTTCGCCTTGCATCGGCGAGTGTTTCTCCCGTACGCACACCTGATTTTTTGGCAGCATCATTTTTTGCAAGCACTACCCCATGTCTTTTGTCGGGATCACCGCATACGACAAAGCTTTTATCTTTCAGTTCAGGATTATACAATAGTGCGGCGGAAGCATAGAAGTTGTTTATATCGACATGAAGAATTATTCTATCGTGCATAGTAACCGATCAAGTTGTTCCGACAGATGTCGGATATCCCCATCATTATTTATAACACAATAATTGTCATTCTCCGTCACTGTCATTTTCTGCCGCTGAATGATTGCTTGCGCTTCCTCTTTGGACCGTTTGTCTCTTTTCAGAATGCGCTCCAAACGAACTTCATCGCTACTCGTTACGATCCACACTTTTTTAAAATATGACTCATATCCACTGCCAAAAAAGAGAGGTATCTCGACAAAAACTGTCCCCTCAAATTTTTTCGCTTCTGCAAGAGCCCTTTCCATAATAATGGGATGCGCAAGTTCGTTTAATAGTTTTCTTTTGGACTCGTCTGAAAAGACAATCTCCGCAATGAGCCGTTTATCAATGTTTCTATCCCTCGTCTCAGGAAATAAGACCCGCAGTTTTGATAAATATTCTTCTTCATTAAACAACAAAGAATTAATGCGATCACAATCAACAACGTGATAGCCTTTTTCCCTCAATAAATGAGCGACGGTTGTTTTTCCACTGCCGATAATACCGGTTATCGCAATTAATTCCCTCATCTATTTCGCCTCGTACCAATTATTACCAGAAGAAATATTGACTAAAAGTGGTACACGCAATTTCACGACATTCTGCATTTCATTCAATAATATTTCTCTGACTATTGCTTCTTCCTCTTTGGGGACGTCAAGGATCAGTTCGTCGTGTACTTGTAAAATCAGATTTGATGATAAACCGTTTCCCTTCAACGCATTCCAAACTCGAAGCATTGCCATTTTTATAATATCGCTTGCACTTCCCTGAAGCGGCATATTCATTGCTGCTCGTTCGCCAAAGGATCTGATTGCATATTGTGAAGAAGAGAGCTCCGGAAAATATCTGATTCTTCCTAGCATTGTACGTAAACAGCCTTTCTCTTTAGCCAGTTTTACGTTATTCTCCATATATACTTTTACTCTAGGATAAGTATCAAAGTATTCACTCATAAATTGTTTAGCCTGCGAATTGGTGACTGACGCATTTTTAGCCAATCCAAAACTACTGATTCCGTAAATAATGCCAAAATTGATCGCTTTTGCTGAGGATCTCATGCTGGCTGAAACTTGATCAAGCGGCACTTTGAACATTTTACTGGCCGTAATAGCGTGGATATCGCTTCCGTTGCAGAATGCTTCGATCATTTTTTCGTCTTCGGAAAAATGAGCCAATAGCCTAAGTTCGATCTGCGAATAATCTGCACTGACCAGCACTGACCCCTCGCTGGGCACAAACATTTTGCGGATTTCTTTTCCCTCTGCTCTTCGGACCGGTATATTTTGAAGGTTCGGCTCGGTGGAAGAAAGACGTCCGGTTACTGTAAGATTCTGCTTAAAGTAGGTATGCACCTTCCCTGTTTTTTGATTGATGACATTCCTCATTCCATCAATATAGGTGGATTTCAGCTTTGTCATTTGGCGATATTTCAGTAAGGCATTTGCGATCGGATGATCGATTTCTTCCAGCGCGTCCGCGTCCACCGAATAACCGGTTTTGTTCTTCTTCTTATGAGGAAGACTCATCTTATCAAACAAAACCGAAGCTAATTGCTTATTTGAGTTGATATTGAATTCCTCGCCTGCCAGTTGATATATTTGCGTGGTCAACTTTTGTATCTCGTTCGAATAGAGCGTATCTAATTCGTTTAGTACTTTTATATCTATGGAGAACCCGATTTTCTCCATACTGTAAAGGCACTCTATAAGCGGCAATTCCAAATCTCTGTATAAAGTAAGCAATTCATCTTTTTGTAGTCTTTGTATAAGTACCTTTTTTAACTCAATCATCTCAGCTGCCGCATTTTTACCGCTGAACCCATATCCTTCCAACAGCTGTGAAAGATTTTTAACTGTTCTTCCGGGATTAATAAGGTAAGCCATCAATGACAGATCATCATATGGCTGTTCAATATCAATACCGTATGCAGCCAATATGGTCTTCAATTGCTTTACATCAAACAAGACTTTATTTTTATTGCTCTTCAAAACAGAGGATAAAAGCATGATCGCCTCGTCTTCAGACAACCCCACTCCAAATAAATCAGTAGAGATACTAATGCATATGTTGTTCTTTCCGTCTGAGAGTTGAACGATCTCATCCCAAATAAAAGAAATATCTTCTCCTTCTAGAAGAATTAACGCTTTTTCCAACTCCTCTTTCGTCGATACCGATATTGTGTTACATTCGACCTGCTTTAATTCGGATTTCACATCTTCGACGCCAGCAAAAGAAAATCTGTCTATCAATTTTTTTAACTGGAGTTTCTGCATCATAGCATAAGCATCTGCTTTTAAAGGATAATCAAACGTCATCTCGGACAGCTCACAAGGGAGATCGACAGTCGTACATATCGTGGCCAACTCTTTGGATAAATATACTTGATCTTTGTTTTCTAAAAGTTTTTCTCGTAACTTACCTTTGATCTCATCTATATGGTCATAAACGCCGTCGATATCTTTATATGAATGAAGTAAATCGGTGGCTGTTTTTGCTCCAACTCCCGGTGCTCCGGGGATATTGTCGGAAGAATCTCCCGCCAAGCCTTTATACTCGATAATTTGACTCGGTGTAAAACCATCTAACGATAATAAAGATTCCGGAGTGTACTTAATGACGTCAGATACGCCTCTTTTTGTCCAAAAAACCGTCGTGGTATCATCGACAAGCTGAAGACAATCCCTGTCCCCTGTGACAATGATCGTATCTATGTTATATCTCTTCCCGAGGGTCCCAATGATATCGTCCGCCTCATAGCCTTCTTTAAACAGAATCTTGATTCCCATCTTTTGCAGCATTACTTTTAAGATGGGAATTTGCAAAGCCAACTCCTCCGGCATAGGTTTTCGCGTAGCTTTATAACCATCGTAACGCAAATGCCGGAACGTCTTTGCCCGACAATCAAATACGGCGCAAATATGCGTCGGATTCTCTTCCGATATTAGTTTTTGAAGCATTGACAAATAACCGAAAATAGCGTTTGTAAAACTACCATCGGGAAGTTGTAGAGGTGGTAAAGCATGGAAAGCGCGATTAATTAAGCTATTTGAATCGATAAGAAGTATTTTTTTCTTATTAGTCATTTAACATCATATCTCCGAATTGAATCCAGTTCTTTTTGCGCATAATTTCACTGACTGCGAAGCTGACTGCGGCAGGGATGACAAACAAACAAAGAATGACGCCCAAAACGATCTTACTTGTAGACACCCCCCAGTTTGTGGATTCCGCTATTGCACCGAAAACACCGACAAGTCCACTCGTACCCATTCCTCCGCCTGATGCATTGCATCGTAAATCAAGAAGAACAGCAACAAGGCCGGAAATCCCACTGGCTATGATTTCCGGAATCATTATTTGCGGTTTTTTCATAATGTTAGGAATTTGCAACATGCTTGTACCTATTCCCTGTGAAATCAGACCGCCCCATTTGTTCTCTCGAAAACTGGCTACGGCAAATCCTACCATATGCGCCGCACATCCGGCGACAGCCGCTCCGCCGGCAATCGAGAGCGCCTCTGCATATTCCGTCGGTATTGCGGCGGCTATTGCGATCCAAATTGCCGCGCTTGACGTAGGCATCGTCAATAGGATTCCCATGATAACGGCGACAAAAATACCGACTATGATCTTAACCGCGGTCCCGGCCTGTATTGCCAGCGCGATTCCAATCCCTAAATAATCAACCAGTTTAATAAAAGGCCAAGCGACAAAAATACCACCCAGCGATAAAACAATCATTCCTATCGGGATCAAAACTATATCCAACTTCGTTTTTCCCGCATATAACCCAGCGACCTCTATCGTAAGAAGTGCCACGACATAACTACCGATAGGATTTCCGGGAGCCCCGAATACAATATCAACAAAAGTTCCTGTTTCGCATAAAAACTTTATGATGTTTCCGGCAAAGGCACCGATTAGTCCCGTCACAGCTGCAGAGAAAACAATCAAAGGACTTGCTTTTAATTTATATGCGATCCCCACGCCGATCCCGGCACCCATCAACATTTTTGCTATCGAGCCTACATATGATAATAGATTGCCAAACGCATTATCTCCACACCAGGTCCCGATTTGTGAAATAATCGTCCCGGCTATCAGAGTACAAAACAAACCTAATGCCATTCCGCTGAATGCATCAATAAACCACCTATGGGGCAATTTTTTTATTTTTGCCGCGAAATCATCTTTAGTCATACGACCTCCCGAATATAATACAGAAAGATTGTGTCTTTTATTGTTGCGACTCTTGATCCTTTTCCCTTGTATTTTTGATCTTTAAGTTTTTTTGCATATATTGACCCTTTTTCCTTTAATGAATCCATAAAACGCTGTTTATCATAAATATAGAATTTTTCTAATCCCGATCTCTGAGCATATTCCTCAATAAAGCTCCAAATAGAACTCTCAATATCTGTTTTATAACAGTTTTGTAAAAATCCAAATACTTTATCTTGATAAGACGTTTTACTTTTGTCTTTTGTCTTGATCGTTACTTCTTTACAAATACGCATGGCAAAAGTATGGAGTATCGTTACTGCTTTATTAATAACCCCGGCTATATCACCATCAATATAATAATACTTGCCAGAATACCCCTTAATAAACCGCAATGCGTCGTAATACCCCAACTTTATCTTTCTGTTTATATCTTCATGCGAAATGGAGGCTGTCCCGCCCAAATCTTCAGACGGACAAATATAATGAACGGCGACGTCTTTCGAAACGCTATTTTTGTGTGGCATCCTACTCATCGTACGAACCGCTATTATATCGTCAAACCCTTTTTGGGCCATAAGTGCCACCGGCATATTATCGTATACGCCGCCATCTATATAGAGTTTGCCGTTGATTTTCTTTAAACGGAATGCCGGATAATATGCGCTTGCAAGCAAATAATTAAGCATTTCCCCTAAAGGTATATCATCCTTAAATATCTCTATCGGTTTCCTGTCGGAAAGCGAATAAGTCACTACAGCCAAATCTATAGAAGAGCTTCTGACTCTTTTTTCTGAAATATTTTGCTGTAAAAAAGGAATAATTTTTTCGGTAGGGATACCAAGGTTCTTAATAATGCGCAATACCTGCTTTGACCAATATGCCACCGTATCCTTTGTCAGATGTTTGTTTAGCAAGTTTTCGACTTGTTCATCGTCAAAGTCTGTAAACATGCTTGCGTGAACGTTTTCCCAAAGACGCAACAAAGAAGCATAGCCGGAATCTTGTACAATCAAAGCAGCATTGATTGCTCCTATGCTAGTCCCGGCCACACCGTCAAAGCGATATCCGTTGTCATATAATGCCATAACGGCGCCGCAATGGAAAGCTCCTTTTGCGCCACCGCCTTCTAGCACTAAACCTTTTTTTGACATTTTACTTTTTTACAACCATTCTGAATTTGAAATTATAATCCTGGTTCTTGGGGATCTTGTACTCCGGTTTCAGTACAGCCATAGCGGGTGTATCGCCACCTACTCCACGCTGTTTCCCATCCACGTAAACGGTATAGTAACCGCTTTTCTTCAGTTCATGCAAGTGCGTCTTCCATTCCAATTCATCGTAAGAATATTCTTGCACGGAAAACTCAAATGGTTTTTCTTCCGCTAAAATCAAAACCCCGTCTTGTTCGTCTCCGAGCTCCAAAAATCTTGCGTCGGTATGGTTCCCATTTTCTTGCGGGAACAGGTATTCGTGGTCAAAATCAGACGCTATCCCGTCATAACAACGTAAAATTGCACCTTCCTTTCGGTCGCAATGGTTTTCATGCGGTCCCCTGGCATAGAATGTCATCTTTTTCACTTCTTCCCGCAGTGCAAACGTAAAGCCATATCTCGCAAGATCACATTTGGGGCGAATGTTCAATTCAAAATTAATGCTGCCACCACCAATAAGATATACTGTTTCTAAGGAGTAGGCTAAAGATAGCTTCCAGTCTATCCTAACTTCAACCACACCGTCTTTGAGTACTGTCTTAATAGACTTGGGTTTCATCTTCTTTTGCGCTTTTGTATACTTATAGACTCCCATGATTGTTTTTACGATCGGGAGATCTACCTGCGGATAGCGATCGTTGTCGATCGTTGGGCGGCGGAAGTTCGGAATGATCGGCTCGCGCAACTTCTCTCTATCCGCAATCGACACACTTGTAATAGCTCCGGTAGCCTTCTCTATAGTGACCTTAAAATCTCCGTCAATCACCGTCAATTCACAATCACTGTCATCGACGATCGCATTCCCGGTAACATCAGTTAACTTAAAATCGACATTTTTTATAATAAATTGCTCAAAAGCAATGATATGTCCAGATTTGACCGAACCGTAATCTCTGTTGGAAATGATCTCCGCGAGCATATTGATTTCACCATTGTACTCTGGCACTGAAAGCGTGTATCGATAAGAAGTCCCGGGTAAAACAGAAGGCAAAACAATCGTCTCATCGGACACTTCCAAACCGTCTGCATAATAGGTCACTTTGAGCGTATATCCTTCAAGATCTCTGAACATAAAACAATTGTTGACTATCAGAGTATCTTTTTCCAACGAGAAATCTACCATTTGGTAAACCTTTTTCACTTCAAAAAGTGCCGGATTCGGACTGCGATCTCCTCTAACGATCCCATTGAAGGCAAAGCTTGAAGCGTTCGGTTTATCCCCGAAATCACCGCCATAGCGCCATTCGGTAATACCATCGTGTTCCACCTTGATCGTCTGATCAGCAAAATCCCATATAAAACCGCCTGCCAAACGATCATACTTTTTAAAGTATCTCCAATAGTCGGCAAAATTGCCCAAACTATTCCCCATACAGTGCGCATATTCGCATTGAATATAGGGTAGATTCTCATACATTTTAGGTTTATAGGTTACACCAAAAGGACGAAAAACGGTAAAATTGCAGTGCTTGACCTTTTGGTTTTCTCCTATTAAAGGCATCTTTTCACAGGGAGCATACATTTCGCTCATTACGTCGCTCACTTCACCCGTGATGTCCTCTTCATAGTGAATGAATCTGGTATCATCGATAGCCAGAGCAGCCTTTTTCATTTCTCTGAACGCATTTCCGAACCCTGCTTCATTGCCCAATGACCAACTGATGATACAAGGATGATTTTTGTATGTATTGATCATATTGCGCATGCGATAAACGCATTGCTCAGTCCATAACGGACTGCTGTTGGGGATCATAAAACTGAGTCCGTGTGTCTCGAGATTATTCTCCGACATAACAAGAATTCCTAACTCGTCACACAAATCGTAAAAATGACGACTGTTGGGATAGTGGCTGGTTCTGATAGCCGTTATGTTGTTATTGAGGCACAATTCCAAATCGGCTCTTATCTTTTCGATAGGAACCGCATGTCCATACTCCGGATGAAACTCATGACGATTGACACCACGGATCTTAAGGGGCTTACCATTCAATAAGATAAACGGTCCTTTCCCCTCGATCATAGGCACCGTCTTTATCTCTCTGAAGCCGAATTTTCCGGACCTTATATCTAAAGTAACGTCATCTTTTGTCAAAATCAAAGATAAGCTGTACAAATACGGATCCTCGTGAGACCAAAGCTTTGGTTGACCGATTGTGGCAACGAATTCAACTTCCTCAGAAGACAATGTTTTTGTATCGCTCCAAACTATATCGTCTCCGTCCTTCAATACGGCTGTCAAACTGCTCCCATTGTAATTGCCTTTTATCTTCGCGTCGATTTTTAATTCAGCTTCGGAAAAACCATGCGGAAAATAACTGCGAGCAAAATAGTCAAATATTTCCGTCTTCGGCTTATATATCAAAAAAACGTCACGGAAGATACCGGAGATTCTCCACATATCCTGGTCTTCAAGATAGCTTCCGGTACAATACCTGTACACGAGAACAGTCAATCTGTTTTTGCCGACTCGTAACAAACCTGTTATATCATATTCCTGAAAGTCGAAAGAATCCTCGCCATATCCGACGAACTGACCGTTTAGCCATATTTCGGCACAAGAATTGATGCCTTCAAACCGCACGGTTACGTTAGAATGAATACTTTGGACGTCAAATTCGGTGATATAAAGACCGGCGGAATTCTTATCTTCTTTAATTTTGGGGACGGCAAATAAATTTTTAGTCGTCAATGCATATGGATATGCGATATTCGTATAAATGGGAATGTCATATCCTTTTATTTGCCAGTTGGATGGGACATCGATCAAGTCACAATTATTAAGATCATAATCCTCTGCGAAATAATTGCCGGGGATCTCTCCAACACGAGAAAACCACTGAAAAGACCATTTTCCGCTAAGTTTAAGTATCTGTTCCTTGCCACTGGAATCCAGCGGAAATCCGGAAGCATATCTTGATAGTCCGTTTACATTATAAATTCTTTTATCGTTCCAAAAACTTGACATATCTATCTCCTACCACATGAATGCGGTTATATCGAATTAGTATCCATAGCGCAAACGAATTATGTTGAAAAAACAACTGAAAATCTGTTTTGAGCAGGATATATTTATATAATAACATATTATTGAGCTAATAACAAGTACTATTTTTTGCATTTTCTCTCTGATTTACCCAAAAATGTATAACTGGTTTGAGTATAATATCAGAAGAGTTTTGTATCGATGGCTACAAAAAACCGCCTGAAATGATTATCAGGCGGTTTTAAAAGCTTTGATGAAACCATTATTTAATAATAATATCTTCTCTAGCCGGTCCTACTCCGATGTATTTTACATTCACACCGACGACTGATTCTATACATTTTATATAATCTTTTGCTTCTTGCGGTAATGCATCATAGCTTCTGATCTTTGTCGTATCCGTCTTCCAACCCTTTAATACACGATAAATGGGCTCCACTTTATACATATCGCGAGAGGTAGGCATATAGTCGATCTCTTTACCGTTGAGCTTATACCCTACGCAAACCTTTATTTCATCATAAGTGTCCAACTTATCTATTTTGCACACCGCCAATGAAGTAAAGCCGTTGATTGTGGCGGCATATTTAACAATATGCAGATCCAACCATCCAAGTCTACGCGCTCTTCCGGTCCTGGCGCCGAACTCATCATCTACTTTATGTCCATCCCCTCTGAAACCGTTGACTTCATTCTCATCCAACATTTCTGTGGGGAATGGACCGTCTCCGACAGCAGAAGTAAACGCCTTCATTACCCCGACTATTTCATCGATCTTAGATATTGGGAAGCCTCCGCTCACAGCTGCATAAGCGGCAACCGGATTCGACGAAGTAACATAAGGATAAATTCCTAAATCAATGTCTTTCATTGCACCAAGTTGCCCCTCAAAAAGGATTTTCTCCTTTTTTTCTATCGCTTTGTTGACAAACGAAATGGGTTCAACGATCCTTGCAGAAAGCTTTTCCGCCCAAACGACACACTTGGCGTAAACTTCTTCGACACTGAAGGTTCTTCCCCCTTTTGCCTGTAATTCAGCATTTATCCCGGGCATTATTTTTTGTATCCTTTCTTTGCAATAATCTAAATCAAGGAGGTCTTCGAATCTAAGAGCCGTTCGGCGACTCCTATCTGCATAGGCATATCCTATGCCGCGTTTCGTTGTCCCGATAGAGATACCGGTTTTTTCGCCCAGTGAATCAAGCTCTATATGATAAGGCATTAGAATGATAGCTCTGGAGGAGATGTACATTTCACTCGTATTGACACCTTTTGATTCTATGTCCGAAAGCTCTTTCAACAACTCGTCCGGGTTGATGACCATACCGGTATTTGCCAAAGCTTTACAACCGGACTTGAAAATTCCACAAGGGACCAAGTGCAGTTTAAAAACACCTTTCTCGTTGACAACAGTATGCCCGGCATTATCCCCGCCTTGAAAACGTACGACCATATCCATATCAGTAGATAAGAAATCGACGATCTTGCCTTTTCCTTCGTCTCCAAATTGTGCTCCCACTAAAATAGTAACACTCATTTTTACCTCCGCTTCAGTTACTTTATAAAATTGTTTTTATTCTGCGCATCGCTTCGACTGTATTATCTTTGGTGCTGAATGCGGTCAATCGAAAATACCCTTCACCACATTCTCCGAACCCGCTCCCGGGTGTCCCGACTACTCTCGCTTTGTCAAGCAAAAAGTCAAAAAACTCCCAAGACGTCATACCATTTGGACATTTGAGCCATATATACGGAGAATTAACTCCTCCGCTAAACCAAATTCCCAGTTCACGAAGTGTATTTGCTATAATTCGTGCGTTTTCTTGATAAACGGCGAGAACTGCACTTATCTCAGATAATCCCTTTTCACAAAAAACACGCTCTGCTCCTCGTTGAACAATATAGCTGACGCCATTAAACTTAGTCGTCTGACGACGTAACCACATTTTATTCAGACTCATTCCTTGCCGCACCAATTCTAATGGGACAATGGTATAGCCACATCTTGTCCCGGTGAATCCGGCGGTTTTGGATAGAGAGCAGAATTCAATTGCACACTTTTTCGCGCCTTCTATTTCAAAAATACTACGAGGAAGATCTTCGGACACAAACCTCTCATAGGCTGCGTCAAAAAGTATGACGGCGTCTCTTTCCAACGCAAAATTCACACATACCCTTAATTGTTCTCTACTGTAGGTAGCGCCGGTAGGATTATTCGGTGAACAGAGATAGAAAATATCTCCCTCAGTCTCAGGAGTCGGCAGCGGCAAAAAGCCATTGGATTCATTTCCTTGCAAATACACGACTTTACGACCGAGCATTAAATTCGTATCCAAATAAACGGGATATACCGGATCAGGAACGCAAACAACATTTTCGTTACTGAATAAATCGGTAACATTGGCAATGTCGCTCTTCGCTCCATCGGATATAAAGACCTCTGCGGGATCTAATTCGACACCAAATTCCGATTGATAATACTGAACGATCTTTTCTTTCAAAAAAGAGTACCCTTGTTCCGGACCATAGCCGTGAAACGTTTCTTTTTTTCCCATTTCCTTCGATGCACTAACAAGTCCATCGACAACAGACTCAACTAACGGCTGCGTAACGTCACCGATTCCCATGCGGATGATATCGGCATCCGGATGATTCTCTTTGTATTCGTTTACTCTTTTTGCTATTTCAGAAAAAAGATAGCTCTCTTTAATGTCTCCGTAATGTAAATTGATTTTAGCCATTGTTTACTCCATTTTTATCATTCCAACAAAATTCTCTTTAACGTCTCCGTCTACGACAATTGTATTCTCATTGCGAAAAGAACAAGTAAATGTCCCACCGCGTAGTTTTATGTCAACTTTTTCATCAATCAAGCCCAATTTATGCGCTACAAAGGTCACCGCAGCGGCACCCGTACCGCACGAAAAGGTTTCTCCTGATCCACGTTCGACCACACGAACAATCAATTCCTTCTCCCTTTCCCGATATTTGACAAACTCTACGTTTATGCCTTCCGTAAAAAAGGTATCTCGTCTCGATATCTTATTTCCAAGAAGTATCATTTCTTCGGAAAAGTCCTGCACGAAGGTCACAAAATGCGGATTGCCCACGTCTACACAATACCCGACAATAACTTTGTTATGTACCTCTATCTCTCGACAGAATGGATAATCATGTAAGCCTGACATAATGTTCTCGATAGCTACCGAAGCTTGCGTGACAACACCATTCTTTTTTGTTACTGTCACTTCTCGAACGCCTATCAAAGTTTCAATAGAAACCTTATTTCCCGTTGCGAGATGATGCTCGATCGCATATTTACCGACACATCTTAAAGCATTCCCACATATTTCAGCCTCAGTTCCATCCGAATTAAAAATCCGCATCGAAATATCGGCGATCTTGCTTTCATTCAAAAGGACTATGCCGTCTCCACCGACACCGAAACGCCTGTCGGACAGACGAACGGCAATATCATGAGGATCATTGATTTTTTCATATCTTTCATCGATATATATATAATCATTCCCCAATCCGTTCATTTTTGTAAAAATCATTCATCACCTTTTTACAAAAATATATTCGAATGAAAAATATAAATGTGCGTTTTTATTTAAGCTTGTATATAATCCTCCCACAGTGCGGACATTCCGCAATGTCACCTGCATTAAGTAATTTTTTATCGACTTCAATTTTGACATCCATCCCACATGCGCCGCAATTTCCATCCAAATATGGTACGAACGCAGGCATTCGTCTTGCCTTCCTTAATGTGCTGTATTTTTCAAAAGTCGCCTTATCGAAAGTATCTTTAACCATTTCTTTCAATTGTTGAGAAAGTGGTCCGAGACGCTTTGCCATATCGATTTCTTTTTTCTTCTTGGAAGCTTCGTTTTTAGAATAGTCCTTATTCAAAGCATTCATTTCTTCATTGAGACGCTTATTATCATATTGAATATCGCTTAATCTTTTGATCGCCTTTTCTGCTTCTTTTATCAACGCAGATACTTCCTCATCATAGGAGGAAATCAACTTGTACATCGAATGCAAAGATTGCTGATCCGTTAACGAGTCCAAATCCAATTTTTGCAACTTGGTAGAGACCAACTCATCAATCTTTGTCGAGATGCGTTCTATATCGTTTAGCGCCTCGGTCAGCGAGGTATCCAATTGTTTAAGATCGTTATTTTTCCCCGCATAAGTTTTGAGAATACGCTTCATATTTTCAAGCTCTTTCAGCTGAAGGTACTCTTTTTCGATCTTATAGACCTCCATATCGATTTTTTGATACTGCAATATTTTTTCTAGTTCCATAATTCACATCTCCTATTATAAGGCGAACCGATACTATCCGTACAAAAAACGGGAACATCAGGAAAATCACCCAATAGTATTTTTTTCATAAGCGGCATAAATTCCGCCTCACTGGTATAATGACCAACCTGTATTATAGCATAGTTTAGATTTTTTGCCAACCGTGCGACGTTATGTTTTACCTCCCCGGTTACAAAAACATCGCATCCGGCTTTATAAGTGTCCCAAATTATTTCTTCACTGCCGCCTCCGCCTCCGTTTATAACGGCAACTTTGCGTATATTTTTCTCAAGGTCACCTATGGTGGATACATTGTCATCTGCAAATGCGGCTGAAATCAGTTTCGCATATTCTCGCAAAGTATAACTCTTATCCAAAAACCCTAACCTCGGCGAAGACAAACCATCGAGAGGCATACAATCGAGAAGTCCTATTTTTTTAGCAACAACGTCGTTTAATCCACCTGGTGCAAAATCTATATTTGTATGGGCGGAATAAACAGCTATCCCCGCTTTCGCCGCTCCAATAAGCGCGGAATTCAGCGGAATTCTAAGATCAATTGTTTTCAGCGGTTTCCAAATGGAAGGATGGTGTTCGACGATCAGATTGCAAGATTTTCGCTTCGCCTCCTCAACAACGTCAATATTGGTATCCAATGTTACCAAAACACCTATCACATTTTGATCGGTATTGCCTATCTTTAAACCGCAATTGTCATAATCCTCCGCGATCGAAATCGGAGCATAGTTCTCAATCGATTTAATTATTTGCGAGATTCTGACCATTTTTTTAACACCTCGTATTCTCTCTGTATGTCTGTTTTCAGATCCTCAATACCGACTCCTTGTTCGCGAAGAATCTTTTCAATTTGAATCATTCTCTTTTCGTTCCTTCTGCCAAATGCCTCACGATTTGGATTATTCTTGCCTAAAATAATCTCGTCATCCGAATAGTACGATTCTCCACTGGCCGTGACAATGATAGAATAGAATTTTCCATCCTCAATCACATAGTCTTTCTCAATACTATAATGATTCTGCAATAAGTATTCTCTTACTAAATATGCGTCCTGATGTGGCACAAGAATAAGTCGATCGGCCCTGTGCCCTTCCGACAATATTTTAACTATTTCATTTCCTCCCATCCCGGCGATAATAGCTACGTCAGGCTGCTCTTTCAAGGGCAAAAGGCCATCTCCGCAAAAAAAATCTACTTTCCCTGACAAACCGCTTTCTTCAATATTTTTTTTTGCTTTATCCAAACTTTTTTTGCTTATATCGACGGCAAACGCCCTCTCGGCAAGTCCATTCTCGAGGGCGTATACAATTAACTTCCCATGGTCCGTTCCTATGTCGGCGATGGTTTTTGCCTTGCCGATTTCTCCGGCAACGAATTGCAATCTCGGAGATAATTTTTGCATTTATTTATCTAAAAAATCTCTGAGCTTTTTCATCTTATTAGGATGCTTTAGTCGTCTGAGTGCCTTTGCTTCTATTTGCCGGATTCTCTCTCTTGTCACGTTAAAGACTTTTCCTACCTCTTCCAGCGTACGAGGTCTATTGTCTCTGAGCCCATATCGAAGGATCAAGACCATTGCTTCTCTGGGGGCAAGTGTACTCAATATCTCTTCAACTTGTTCTTTTAACATCTTGCTTTCCGCCACATCAATTTGAGAGGCAGCAGAACTATCGGGAATAAAATCTCCCAATTTGCTATCGTCTTCTTCTCCGATGGGTGCCTCCAAAGAGACCGGATCTTGTGCGATTTTCTGGATTTCTATTACCCTGCTCTCCGGTATACCCATCGCCTCGGCAATCTCGGCCTGCGTCGGTTCGCGCCCCAATTTCTGCAAAAGCGTACGGCTGACCTTAGTCAACTTATTGATTGTTTCCACCATGTGGACAGGAATACGAATGGTCCTTGCCTGATCGGCAAGCGAACGTGTTATTGCCTGTCTGATCCACCACGTCGCATATGTGGAGAATTTGAATCCTTTCGTGTAATCGAATTTATCCACGGCTTTCATCAGCCCAAGGTTACCTTCCTGAATCAAGTCCAAAAATTGCATACCGCGATTCAAATACCGCTTAGCGATACTCACGACAAGTCTCAAATTGGCATTGATAAGCTGCTTTTTTGCCTCTTGATCCCCTTCCGACATCCTCTTTGCCAAGTCAAGCTCTTCTTGTGGGGTCAAAAGAGGAACTCTCCCTATATCTTTCAGATACATCTTGACCGAATCGTCAATGTTGACTTCGTTCATGATCTTTTGTATCATCTGATCATTGACTTTGTCTTGTTCGGACGCTGTTACAACTTTAACTCCGCCTTCCTCAAACATTGCATAGACGGTCTCCATCTCGCTGGCCTCAATGTCCAATCTGTCCATACGATTGAGAAGCTCGTCCTCGTTTATGGATTTCTTTTCCTTAAAGCTTTCAATGATCTTTGCCAGCTCTTGTTTTTTATGTTCGTCCAATTCCATCGGCTTACGTTCTTCCTGATCTGCCATAATCGTTTCCTCCTTTTGACCTAATCGTTAGGTTTTGTATTCATCAATTCTTTGATTTTTATTTTCATTTCTTCTTTGCGTTGAGTATCTTTTTCTTCTTTTAATTCCGTAACGAGACGCGACAATTCCTTATCTTTTTTCTCTTTTTTTAGTTTTTGTACGCAAGATAAATAATATTCTGCCTGCTCGGTAGCCGGAATGGTATCTACTGCGCACAATAGATCGTCTCTGACGACTTCGTCTTCCGTTGCGTCAAAGATATCCGACGCCGTGATTTTCCCTTCTTTCGACAACTTCATCAAAAAGTATTCCAGCACTGCAGCATATCTTGGATCAAAGATACACTCTTTAATATCCGATAATTCCGAAATGGAAACGTATCCTTTCGAATGAATGATTGAAGACAAAACGTATCTTTCAGCAAGAAGGGAAGATGCATCCGCGGGCTTTTTATCCTTCGCCGCTTCCAGTTCTTTTTTTACATCATCGTCAAACGACTGTTTTAACAAAACCTCTGCTTTAATTCCGCTCTTTTCTTCAATCGTTTTGACGTAAATCTCTCTTTCGAATGCAGTTAATGATTGCAGAATAGATACAGCGGATTTAGCATATTTTATTCTGTCATCCTTGTTGTTAAGATCATAGCCCTCTTCCGCATTTAACAACTTATAATCGATCAAAGGTAAGGCTTGATCCAAAAGTTTCAAATAACCGTCTTTTCCGTATTTTTTTACATAGTCATCCGGATCCAAACCATCTCGCAACTGAACGACCTTAACTTCCAAGCCTTCATTTTTGAGCATATCCAAACCGCGAAGAGTAGCATGCTGCCCGGCGCTGTCTCCATCAAACGAAACATAAACGACGTCGGCGTAGCGCTTGATTTCACGACATTGCTCTATTGTCAATGCGGTCCCCATGGACGCCACCGCGTTCCCGATTCCCGCTTGATGAAGACTCACGACATCAAGATGACCTTCGACCAAAATCATAGCTCGAACGTCACCCTGGTGGAACTTCTTATATAAATTGATTCCGAACAAGTTTTTTCCCTTAAAAAAAACAGGCGTGTTCGAAGTGTTCTTATATTTCGCAAACTCTGGTTTAGGAACCAATACTCTTGCAGAAAAACCGATTATCTTCCCATTTCCGTTAATAATTGGAATAATGATCCTTTTCCCAAAAAAATCAATAACGTCGCCACGTTCGGTTTTACTGGCTACGCCGGCTTGAATCATCGAATCGTAATCGTAACCCTTGGACAATAAAAATTTTGGCAAAGAGGTAAAGTCCGTCGAATACCCAAGACCAAATTTGTTTATTGTCTTTGCATCAAAACCTCTCTTCTCAAAGTACTTTAAAGCAGGTATTCCTTCCGGCTTTGAAAGGTTTTCGTAATAAAAGCGAGCGGTCAAACGATTGATTTCGTATACTTTATCCCGAAGCGCTTTTCTTGCCAACGCTTCGGGATCTTCAATTAATTCCGGAATAGGCAAACCGGCTCGTTTCGCCAAATACTCTACCGCTTCGGTAAAGGTCATTTGGTCGTGATCCATCAAAAAACGAAAAATATCGCCTTTTTTTCCGCAGCCATAGCAAATATAATACTGCTGATCCGCCTTTATTTGAAAAGAGGGTGTTTTCTCATTGTGAAAAGGGCAACACGCCCAGTAGTCTCTCCCCTTCCGTTCAACGTGGACATAGGTGGACACTAAATCCACCAGGTCTGTCTTGTCTCTTACTTGTGCCATGAACGAATCCGGATAGCGAGCCATATTTCCTCACATATTATATATCCGTTCTGATTTGTCAAAATCCTAATTAATAATCTTAGTTTTATATAATTTTGCTTTTAAGATATGAATAGACTTTACTCAGGTCAAGCATATATTTTACTTTCTCTGCTTCAGTAAGACGCAAAAACTCGGTTGGATCAGTTATCAGACGGCCCAAAGCATCAAAAACCAGATCTTCGCTTGCCGCAATTTCTTCAATAATATGTCTCATAACAAAAATCTGATCCGATGAAAGTTTTTTGTTGTTAATGTAAAGTCTGGTTTCATCTTTGGGATTAGCGTCATAATCAAATTCGCTCAATCGCCTCTTCGCTTGCAATATATATCGTTGTGCTTCTACAGATTTCTTCATCCTCACGCCTCCTTTCTTGTATTCAGTTTACAACATATGAATAATCATTGGATCACACCGTCAAAAACTTTTTTTTTATTCTATTTTTCGACAAATCTCGACAATGATAAAACAAAAGTTTTCGCAACGAAATGTCTCTTAAAACTTGACGAATGGAATAAAATACTATAAAATAAAAGGGATTTCTTGACAAAGGGGGTGAGTTAATATTATGGCAACCGTACACGTTAAAGAGAACGAGTCTTTAGATAGCGCTTTTCGTCGTTGGAAAAGGAAATGCTCTACCGATGGTATTATCGGCGACCTGAAACGCCATGAGGTCTACGAAAAACCCAGCGTAAGAAGAAAGAAAAAGGCAGAAAACGCCAGAAAAAGAAAGTATTAAGCATCATTAAATATCCACCGGCTTAGCCGGTGGTTTTTCATTTTCGGGTATAACCCTCATACTACTGGCGACGTATCAATGCGTATATGCGACCTACCAGTCACGCATTTCTTTTACTTGCTACCCGTAAACGGGTCGCGCGGATCGAATAGACTCATT
>JAFVAC010000100.1 GCA_017476265.1 Clostridia bacterium | reverse complement strand
AGATCAGGAGAGATTTTACAACAAGCACAGGTTTTACAGTTTGGAGGACTACAACGAACAATTACGAAAATACAACAGAGAATACAACAACTTCCCTATGCGCCCATTGAATTGGCTGTCGCCTAATCAGTACCTCAAAAAATTTTTCTCCCAAAGTGTAACAAATGTTTGACAACCCTACATTACGCATTGCGAATTGCTTTTTCTCCTCTTGACGAATGATAAAATAAAATATATAATGGTAATATCTATTATTGGGCATACTCTGTCCGTATGGAGGAAACGTGAGCGGAATTATTCTTGACGTAATCTTGGTCGTGGTCGTCGTACTGCTGCTGATATTCGGTATCTGGAGGGGAATGTACAAGCTGATTTTCGGTTTGGTGTCCAGTCTCCTTGCCATCATATTGACCATCGTATTGATGTCCACCGTCACGAGTTTTATCGTCGAGAGGACGACTTTGGACGAGAAGTTGGTCGAGGCGCTCGACGAGCCTATGGGTAGCGCCATCCCCAACGGGGAGGTGACCATCTACTATTATGACTCCGACGACGACGGGACGGAAGACACCCTCGGCTATATGCTCGACGGCGTACAGTACCCGCTGTCCTCCCTCTTTGACGGGACGCCCTATGCCCTGTTCGGCGGGGTGATCGCTTCCGTGGTCGGCGACCGTGTGGAGATGGGAGAAGAAGTCGTCTTCAAAGACGCACTTACGGCGACGGTCGTCGGTTATATTATCTCAGCCATCGTCTTTATTGCGCTTTTGATTGTTTTTACTATCATAGTAAAACTCTTGATGTACCTTATCAAAAAGTTCGTCACGCGGACCTATCTCGGACACTTTTTGGACAAGTTCTTGGGGGCGGTCCTCGGACTCGCCATCGCGGCGATCGTCATATGGGGCGCGCTCGCCGTCATTCGTCTGCTCGGTACCTATGAGTGGATCATCCCGGTCAACAACCTGATCGAGTCCAGCACGTTGACCAAGTTCTTGTATACGAACAACTATCTCTACACCTTTTTGGTCAACAGTATGGATATCAAGTCGATCATCGACAGTATCATCTCGACCATCGGCGGTGTCACCGAGAGTGGCGGAGCGGCGGAGTCCGGCGAAGCCGTCGCCGAAGTCATCGGACGGGTGGCTCTGCCCGGAATGCAATAATGCGTCTTAAGGAGGAACTATGAAGTTTACCGCATTTGCGTCCAGTTGCGTCGGAAAGGCGCTTTTGGTGATTCTTTGCATATTGATCGGCATCGTACTCGCCGTCGGCGGGGAAGCGCTCGCCGGCTATATAGTTTTGACGCGCGAAGGTATGGTGGGCGTCATTGGGGACGCCATTCAAAGCAACCTCGGCGAGGACAGCGAGTTGCAAGTGCAGTTCGACGACGAGACCCGCGCGATGAGCCTTTTGCAGTGGGGGAGCGGTTTGGTCGGTGCCATCGGCGATATGGGTGACAGCACCGTCGGCGGACTGGAAAAACTCATCGGGCTCAACATTCTGAGCTCCACGGTCGAGGACATTGTGGGCGTGGACGCCGAGATCATCAAGGAGTCCACCCTCTCCGATATGGGGAAGACCATCACAGACAACTTGACGCTATCCCTTGCTCGAGACAAGTTCGGGATCGAGTTCCCCGATATGCCGCTTTTTAATGACGAAGAGTTTTTGGCGAAACCCCTTTCGACGGCGTTTGAGTCGCTGGACGACTATTCTATCGGCGATATCATCGAGATCCGCGAGGACGCTCACGTTATCCTCAAAAAGATGCAGGATCTCAAGATCAATGAACTCGGCGGAGACAAGACCACCGAGATCATAAACGACACCGAACTGGGCGAAGTCATCGACATCGACGAGTACTCCAACGCCGTGTTGCGGAAGTTGCAACACACCAAGATCGGCGAGTTGGGCGGGGAGGCGACGACCGACGCCATCAACGATATGGAATTGGGCGAAGTCATCGACATCGACGAGTACTCCAACGCCGTATTGCAAGAGTTGCAACACACCAAGATCGGCGACTTAGGCGGTAGCACGACCAACGAGACTATCAATGGAATGTTCCTCTTCCAGATCATGACCATTGACGAGCATTCGCCTAAGACGATGCGCAGTCTCAAGTACGCCACGATCGAGTCGGTGTACGAAGTGGACGAAGACGGAAATTACGTCCTCGACGGAACGGGCAATAGGGTCTACAAGATGAAGACCGTGGTAGAAGACGGAGTGGAACACGCTTATCCGATGAAGGGCATCAGCGAGACCATCGACGACATGACGCTCGGGGAGGCGATCGAGATCGACGAGCACTCCAACGCCGTCTTGCAGGAACTCGCCCCCGTCAAAATCAACGAGTTGGGCGGATCGAAGACCGATGAGACCATCAACAGTATGTTCCTTGGGCAGATCATGGAGATCGGCGACGACTCCCCCGAGATTTTGAAGAACATCAAGTACGCCAGCATAGAGTCGGTGTACGAAGAGGACGGGATCACCTATAAGACCAAGTATTATGACGGCGAAGATCGTCCCTTAAAGGGTATCAGCGAGACCATCGACGCTTTGTACGTCAAGGACGTAGTCGAGATCACAGAGGCGTCCAGTGCGGTCTTGCGTAAGATGCGCACCCCGACCGAAGAGGAGATCGCCGCCGGCAAGGCGGGTCTGTTCGGGACCGAAAATATGCTCGTCAGCGACCTGGGGGGGAGCAAAGTAATCGACCTCATCAACGATACGACGATCGGTGAGATCATCGAAGTAAACGACGGAAGCGAGCCGATTATGAAGGCGCTTAAGGACACCAAGATCGGCGGGCTCAACAGCCGTATGCAGACGCTGGAACTTGCCGAGATCTTTGCCGAGTCGGAGTTGAGTAGCGGCGCGCTGAGTCTGATCGACCCGCATACCACCTTGCAGAATATTCCTTCGGCGGTGACTACGGTGATGTTCAATGCGACCGTCGCGACGATGGTGGGCAAGGGGATCATCGATTCCGACAGTATGTCGGAGATCTCCAATATGAAGTACCAGCAACAGTCCTTTATGTACAACAGCAATATGTCCGATATGCTGTCCGGCGTCATCAACTTCATCAACGATCCCTATACGATCGCCGGCATGACCGTCACTCTTAACTACGGACACATCTCCCCCAAAGCGGAGACGATAGACGGAGGCAATTTCGAGAGCCTTAAATCCTTTGTGGCGACGTACTCTCAGTACTCCACGGTGGAATTGACCGGTCCGGTCAATCTTGAAGTTGATCCGACGGAGGACGCCGGGTTCTATGACGAAGAGGGCGGTTTTTACGTCCTGCCGTTGTTCAATATCAAGAATGCCGGCATCATCCATTTCAGCGGCTCCGAGACGGTCAAACTCGGCGTGCTGGACGTCGATAACGACGCCGCTCCCGAAGACGTCATCGCAGTGGACTCCGAAGGCAACAAATACGTCGGCATCAGCCGCAATCAATACGGCTTTGCTTATGTCAATGAGGGCTGCTCGGGATATTTTAACAAGGGCTATTCCGACATCATGTTCCACGTCGTGTCGGCGGGCGACATAGAATAGGAAGACAAAGAGCATAATGAGCCGAACCGACCGCAAGGGAAGTTCGGCTTTTCTATACGCGCGTATATATAATAAGGATAGGAGAGAGATGAAAGACTTCGTGGTGGTCATAGGGGCGTACAAAGAGGAGAGTGCGGGACAGCTAGCCGAACTGCAAGAGACGGTAGACAGACTCCGCCTGCCCGCCTTTCTGTCCCAAAAGGACATCGAATCAATGCCTCATACCGATATCGTGACCGATGCGACCGAAGTCAAAGTTGGCGACTTAAACAAACTCGTCTTGCTCGACAAGGAGCGCAATCCCGATCTCGTCGCCGCTTTACGCCACCTCCTTGCGTTCGGCGCGAAGGGTATGATCGTCCTTTTCGGCAACAACGACACCCGCGACTATATCAGAGAAAACAAGGCGTATTCGGCGAAAGAACTGAAGACGTTCAGCGAAGAATTGTTGCGCTTGCTCCCGCTGTTCGGTCGGCGTCTTGCATAAAAGTAACCCCACAATTATTCTTCCTTAAGCAAGCCTTTTCGACTGCGCTTTTTTCCGTATTTTTACACTTTTCTTGCTTTTCTCCGAGAATAGGACGGTTCGGTTTGGGGTACAATACTCTCTATCGGAGGAGTATGGTATGAGGACGAGGACGAACGTATATTTCGGCGCGGAGTTGGATCGGGCGATCGAAGCGCTCGGTCGATTGTTTCCTGCCGGCAAGGTGAAGGTTTTTTTCGACGATGAAGCGGAGGGGGAGATCGTCGCGGAGGGCTTGACCGAGGCGGGATACCGCGTGGAGATCGCAGACGCGACAAGGGGGATCGTCCCGACCGAGGACTTCTGTCTGGGCGCAGGGGGCGAGGGGGCGCTCCTTGCCGCTTCCGCTTCGGCGCGGGGCAAATACGCCTTTTTCCCTCGCGCGCTCTTGCCCGAACTGTTTTGTAAAAACGCTTACGGGCGGTTCGCCGAGTTCGCCTATTTCGATACCGACGTCTTTTGTTGCGACAATCCGCTTGCCGTAGCGGAGTGCTACTCGGGGCTATTGTGCGCGGGGACGGAGGCGCTCGCCGCGCTCTATTCCGACGCGGACAGACCCTTCGGCGACAGAGCCCTGCGCAATATCGTCCTCCGGGCGAAGTCGATCCTCTTAGGCGGGTCCGATCGGGAGACCTTCGTCTCCGATTGCGTGCGCACGACGGCGGAGATATCGGAGGCACTCTCCGATCGCGGAGTCAGCGGGTATACGGCGACGGATATGGCGCGGTACCTCGGCGGCGGCGTGGGACGTCGGGACTTGTCGGCGTATTTTCTCAACAGACTCCTCATTTTGTTTACAAAATGGAATTTTCGTGATATGCTTATACCATCGGAAGGAGCGTCGGTCGGACCGACGGCGTACCGAAAAGAGGACCTGATCTTGTCGGGAGAAGACCTCGGACGGATCGCCGCCGTCATAAAAAACGACGTCGAAAAGCCGAATCTTACTACGTTGGTAGCCGCAATGAAGAGCGCGGTAGCGGGGAAAAAGAACCTGTTTTCCGAGATGTTTTTGCGCGGTCTGCCGGAAGGACTCGTCGGATATGGTTGATTTACACGCGGTGAAAGTATATTTGTTCGATATGGACGGCACGCTCAATATGGGTGAAACGCCGATCGAGGGCGCGATGGACACTCTCAGATACCTGGACTCACACGGAAAAAAGGTCTATTTCGCCACCAACAATTCCTCCAAGTCGCAGACGGCGTATGTGGAAAAACTGCGCCGCATGGGGTACGAAGCGAAACAAGAACAGATCATCACCAGCGGTATGGCGACGATGCACTTTTTGAAGAAGCATTTCCCCGGTCGCTCCGTTTACATATTGGGTACCGAACTCTTGAAGAGGGAGTTTTCCGAAGGGGGATTCGACGTCAGAGGGGTCGGCGAGGACGCCGATATTATGCTCCTTGCGTTCGATACCGAGTTGACGTATGAAAAACTTTGGCACGCCACCAATCTGATCGCCGCCGGCAAGCCGTACATCGCCACTCATCCCGACTTCGTATGCCCGTCGGAAAAGGGCGATATGCCCGACGCGGGCGCGCTGATGGCGTGCGTCGAAGCCACCGTTGGCAAACGCCCGGAGACCATTGTCGGAAAGCCCTACGCGCCGATGGCGGACTTCGTATTCGACTATTGCGGAGCGGCGCCAAAAGAGTGCGCTTTTGTCGGAGACCGCCTGTATACGGACATCAAGTTCGGTTTGAACAACGGCATGGCGAGCGTGCTGGTCATGACGGGGGAGACGACCGAAGAGACCTTGCGGGATTTCGACGTCCGACCCGATTACAAACTCGACAGCGTGAACGAACTGAAAAAATATTGCTGAAAATGCCGACGCGGAAGACTTTTTCGCGCCGTTTTTTATAAAATAGGATAAGGACCCCGGACTTCGGGGAAAGGAGATACCGCAACATGAACGTGACGGAGATATTCGGCAGTCTGGTCTTCAACGACTCCGTGATGAAGGAGCGTCTGCCCAAAGAGACGTACGACGAGCTGAAAAAGTGCATCGACGAGGACAGAAGCCTGCCTCTGTCCGTCGCCAACGTCGTCGCAGGCGCAATGAAGGACTGGGCGGTAGAGCACGGAGTGACCCACTACACGCACTGGTTCCAGCCGATGACGGGGATCACCGCCGAAAAGCACGACAGCTTCATCTCTCCCACCGCCGCGGGCGGGGTCATAATGGAGTTCTCGGGGAAGGAACTCATTAAAGGGGAGTCGGACGCGAGCAGTTTTCCCTCCGGGGGCTTGCGTGCGACTTTCGAGGCGCGCGGGTACACCGCGTGGGACCCGACCAGTTTTGCTTTCATCAAAGACGGGATCCTGTGCATACCGACGGCGTTTTGCAGTTATAACGGGCTCGCTCTCGACAAAAAGACCCCCCTCCTTCGCAGTATGGAGGCGATCAACAAGCAAGCCAAGCGCATACTGAAGCTGTTCGGCAAGGACGTCAAGCGCGTAATAGCCACCGTCGGACCGGAGCAGGAGTACTTTTTGGTGGACAAAAAGACCTACGAGGCGCGTCCCGATCTTGTCTTCACCGGACGGACGCTCTTCGGCGCGCGCGCGCCCAAGGGACAGGAATTGGAGGATCACTACTTCGGGGCGATCAAGACCAAGATCGTCAAATATATGAAGGACCTCGATGAAGAACTCTGGAAACTGGGCATTTTAGCCAAGACCAAGCACAACGAGGCGGCTCCCGCCCAGCACGAGTTGGCACCCATCTTCTGCTCGACGTCGGTGGCGACCGACCACAATCAGCTGACGATGGAGATCATGAAAAAAGTCGCTCTGCGACACGGTATGGTCTGCCTTTTGCACGAAAAGCCCTTTGCCGGAGTCAATGGCAGCGGCAAGCACAACAACTGGTCTTTGGCGACCGACGACGGTAAAAACTTGCTCGAACCGGGCAACAACCCATACGACAACGCGCAGTTTTTGCTGTTCTTATCTGCGGCGATTGCCGCGGTGGACGAGTACCAAGACCTCCTGCGTATTTCGGTCGCCAGCGCCGGCAACGACCATCGACTGGGCGCCAACGAGGCTCCTCCCGCCATTGTTTCTATGTTTTTGGGGGACGAACTGACCGGGATCCTGGAGGCGATCGAGGAAGACCGGACCTATTCCAAGCGCGCCAAGTGCAACGTGGAGATCGGCGTACACGTCCTGCCGAAATTGCCGCAGGACTCCACCGACCGCAACAGGACTTCGCCCTTTGCCTTCACGGGGAATAAGTTCGAGTTCCGTATGCCGGGGAGCAGTTTTTCGATAGCCGGGATCAACGTGGTCCTCAACACCATCGTCGCCGAGTCCTTACGACGCTTCGCCGACGAACTGGAAGGGACGGACGATATTGCAAAAGCGGTCAACAGAATCGTCAAGCAAACGATGAAAGAGCACAAACGGATCATCTTCAACGGGAACAACTATTCCGAAGAATGGGTATCCGAAGCTGAAAGAAGAGGTCTCCATAACTACAAAACGACTGCAGACGCATTGCCGCATTATACCGACGAAAAGAATATGGAAGTCTTTTCTCGACACGGGGTCTTTACGGAAGAGGAGATCCGCTCTCGCAGGGAGATCTACACCGAAAACTATTGCAAGATCTTGCGGATAGAGGCGCTCACAATGATCGACATGATGAACAAGATGATCATGCCCGCCGTGACGACCTATCAGAAAGAACTCACCGAAAACTCCCTCGCATTAAAGAACATAGGGATAGAGCCCAACACCGACATCATAAAGGCGCTCAACGATCTCTATGCCGACGGGCTGGAAAGACTGCGGGATCTGGAGATGGCGACGCTCCGAACCAACCTCATCGAAAACACTTTCGCTCGGTCGATCGCCTACCGCGACGAAGTCGTACCGGCGATGGAGAGACTGCGCGTCGTGGCGGATCAGATGGAACTGCGGACGGCGAAGAAGTACTGGCCGATGCCGACCTATGCCGATCTTCTTTTCGGCATCAACGAGTAGCGGCGGCGTGATATTGTGGGCGCATT
>JAFVAC010000099.1 GCA_017476265.1 Clostridia bacterium | reverse complement strand
TACTGCTTTCAGCAGAGTAAAGAGAAGGGGGAATCGCTCCAATCCCCCTTCCACCCCATTCCTCATAATATTCCCCCTATGTTTGTAACAAACTTTGGGCGAAGAATATATTTATCCTTATACGTTTGGACTTGCCGTGCAACCACTCGTACTTTTCGATACTATTACACGTTTTAGTCTATGCGAATTAGCCGATACAGAATATGGGTTTAGTCGTCCCTCGCATTCGTACTTTGCGATACCGTGTCCATTTTTATTCACGCGTATAGACCGCGATACGATTTTCTGGTTCGGTCTTCCCTCATCAGATTTGCCGTTGGCAAATTTGCAGATTGCTTACGCAAAATTGCGCGCCGTCAGGCATATCGCCCCGTCAGGCATCTCACGTCAAACGGACATATCCCGCAGGGCGAATCTCACGCAGTCGTCAGACTTCCCGTTCTCCTTTCGGCAATATATTTTTTTATAACAATTATTTCCTCTTGCAAATTCCTGCGGCGTACAGTATAATAGTAGTATCTGTATAAGTATATCATTACGGAAGTCGCACTTCGCGCACGGGCGAGCGCGCTCGCAAGCGTTACGCGACGGAGGAACGAATGGCAGTAAAAATACGCAACAAAGCAAATCTAAGCCGGGCGCAGCGTTGGGACGAAAGGGACGACGCCGCTCTCGCCTTGCTCCTGAAGCGAAAGATCAAGGACGTCAATATCGCTCTTCGTGAAAGCGAAAGTCCGTATGAGAGATCCCGTCTGAAAGAACAAAAGCGTCACTACAAAGTGATGCTCCGCAAAGTGGAAAACGGCGCATATAACGGCGACATCATCTTCGGCGAACTGCAAGCGTCCAGCGCGCTCCGAGCCGAACAGACGCTCCGCAACGCAGGGTACTCCACGATGTCGGGCGGCAAAGCGTACGTCAACTCTTACCAGAATATGGACTTCGACTACGAGACCGCCTTCCGCAAAAAACGCTATTACGGCGTAGCCCTTCCGCTCATTCTGCTTCTTCTCAGCCTCGTATTCGTGGCGACCTTTTTGATAGGCGCCTTCCTCCCCGCCGATCTCAACGAGACCATCGAGACGTCCGTCTTCCCGATCGACGAACTTTTTATGATCAAACTCGGACCCGATACGGTGGATATCGCCGTCGCCAACGACGGCAACTGGCCGCGGGGCATTTACGACTACGACGAGTACGACATTCTGGAAGTAGGCGAAAAGTACTCCGACGCCGTCGGCAACGAGCCGGAGACCGTCCTTTTGTACGAACAGCTCCACATGCTCGCCGTCTACGTCTCTCCCTTTGACATCGTCAAGGCGTGGTTCCATACGCCTATGTTGGAGACCACAAGGCTGGACTTTTTGGAAGACTCTCCGTACTTCCAGGGAAACAGCTACTATTATCTCAGCTTTTTATCCGGGAACAAGCGCGCAGCGTTGGTGATCCAGCGTGACGAGGACGGCAATCTGGACCGCTCGGTCATCTTCCGCCATATCGGTACGTACGGCACGATCATGTTCTTGCTCGCGTCCTTCCTGCTCGGGTGCGTGAGCGTGGTCATCAACATCATCCGCCTCTTCACCTACACCTCCCGACGCATCCACGCCATACCGCTACTGAGTCTGATCTTCTCGGCGCTGTGTATGATCTGTCCGGCTCTCGCCACTGTCGAGGGCACCGACATAGGGACTTCCTTCTCCTCGTATTTCTCCTCCATCGGCGGAAGCGCGGGATTTTTGGAAAACGAAGAGTCTTTTGTCGGGATCGGGATTCTCTTCCTCCTGCCCTTAGCGATCAACTTCCTGATGATTCTATTGCCGTTCCTGTTCCGGAATCGCTTAAAGAAGCGCTATAGCTACGTTCCGAACGGCAATCGCGGTAGGAACGCCTACAACGACCCCTTGGTCGTAGACGAAGAGACGTTACGAAGACTCCCCGGCTGATAGAAGGTATTCGCCGACGATCTCCTTTCTTACGGAGATAGACAAACGAAAAAAGGAGAAAATCGTGA
Source organism: Clostridia bacterium (assembly GCA_017476265.1). Taxonomy (GTDB): domain Bacteria; phylum Bacillota; class Clostridia; order Christensenellales; family DTU072; genus CAG-1782. The sequence continues at coordinate 15,740 of JAFVAC010000099.1, read as the reverse complement.
TCGACACGATTTCTCTTTATGAGGAATAAATAAGGACTATGGGCACTTTTCGGTCTGATCTGCAAGCGGCGCTCGACAGAGATCCCGCCGCAAAAAGCAAAGCGGAAATAATCTTTACTTACGGGGGCTTTAAGGCGCTTCGACTCTATCGTCGGGCGCATTGGTTTTTCACCCACCGTATGCACTTTATTGCACGCGCCATCTCCGCTCGCGCACGACGTCGCACGGGGATAGACATCCACCCCGCCGCCAAGATCGGCAATGGCGTCTTTATAGACCACGGCGTAGGCTTGGTCATAGGCGAGACGACTGAGATCGGCGACAACGTGACCCTTTACCAGGGCGTAACGCTGGGCGGGACGGGCAAGGACGTCGGCAAACGTCACCCCACCATCGGCAACAACGTGATGATCAGTGCCGGCGCAAAGGTCCTCGGTCCTGTCACCGTGGGAGAATACAGCAAGATAGGCGCGGGCAGCGTGGTCCTCAAGGACATCCCGCCCCACAGTACCGTGGTAGGGGTCCCGGGTCGAGTGGTCCGTCTGCGGGGCGAAAAGGTCGTCAGCGACCTCGATCAAAAGCTCCCCGACCCCGTCCTGGAAGAATTCGCCCGGCTCAACAAGCGCATCTGCGAGCTGGAAAAACGCCTGGACGTACACACCTGCCAATATACCATCTCACAGGACATCAAGCCGGAAGAATAGAGCTTTCGGTCGAAAAACGGCGTCACAACGCCATCGGAATATTAAAGAGGTTTTTTACTATGAAAGTCTACAATACGCTCACGAGGAAAAAAGAGGACTTCACGCCCATCCACGGCAATCTGGTCACGATGTACTCCTGCGGCCCCACCGTCTACAGTTACGCGCACGTCGGCAATCTCCGCACCTACGTCTTTATGGACCTGATTCGTCGCGTCTTAAAGTACGACGGATATAAAATAAAAGGCGTCATGAACGTCACCGACGTAGGGCACCTCCTCGCCGACGGAGACGACGGAGAAGACAAGATGCAAAAAGCCGCGCGGGAGCAGCAAAAGACCCCGTGGGAGATCGCAGCCTTCTATTCCGACGTCTTCTTCAAGGACATCGCCGCCTTGAACATCGGCAAGCCGGAGATCATCGCCAAAGCCACCGATCACATTCCCGAAATGATAGAGTTCGTACAGGCTTTGCTCGACAAGGGCTACGCCTATGAGATCAGCGACGGGATCTACTTCGACATCTCCCGCTTCCCCGAATACGGCAAACTGTCCGGGCAGTCCATCGAAGAAAAAGAAGCGGGCGCGCGCGTGGAAGAGAACTCCGAAAAGCGTCACCCCGCCGACTTTGCCCTTTGGAAAAAGGCGGACAAAAACCACATCATGCAGTGGGAGTCCCCGTGGGGAATGGGTTTTCCCGGCTGGCACATCGAGTGCAGCGCGATGAGCAGAAAGTACCTCGGCGAAGTCTTCGACCTCCATACCGGCGGTATTGACGCCGTCCCCGTCCATCACGAAAACGAGATCGCGCAGAACGAGGCTCGCGCCGGAAAACAGACCGTCAACTACTGGATGCACGGTGAATTTATGCTGGTAGACGGCGGCAAGATGAGCAAATCTTTAGGCAACGTTTACACCATAGCGCAGTTAAAAGAAATGGGCTACGATCCGCTCGACTTCCGATTCTTCTGCCTCAACGCCCATTATCGGAAAAAATTGAACTTCACCTTCGAGGGAATGAACGCGGCAAAGGCGGGCAGAGAAAAGATAAACGCCGCCGTATGGGCGCACAAGAACGGCACCGAGACCGTCCCGCAGGAAAAACTGGACGAGTACAAAAAGCAGTTCGTGGACGCGATCAACGACGACCTCAACATTCCCCTCGCCCTGGGCGTACTCTTCTCCCTCATCAAGGAGCCGAGGAGCAAAGACGTCTACAAACTGATCCTGGACTTTGACAAAGTGTTCGGTCTCTCCCTCGACAAAGTGACCGCCCCGGCGGAAAAGGCGGAAAAAATCGACCTCCCCGCCGACGTACAAAAACTGGTGGACGAGCGAACAGAAGCCAAAAAGAATAGGGACTTTGCCAAAGCCGACGCCCTCCGCGCCCAAATTTCCGAAATGGGCTACGAGGTCAAGGACACCAAAGACGGTCTGGTCGTCACTAAAAAATAGCGGGACGTAGAAGTCCTCTTTGCCGGGGACGACCTTTCTCCTTCGTCATTACATATGAATATGAAAAAACGGCTCTCCAGCCGTTTTTTGCGCGTTATTATATCTTTTATATCAATAGGAGTATCGCCCGATTGTCGGTCAAATAGACGATCGTCTCGGAGATATCGTTGGGACTGAGATTGTCGATCGCATCGACCGCCGCTTTGATCGCCTCGGTGCCGTCGGCAAAGTCTGCGTCAAAGCGAATATCGAGGGCAGTCGTGCCCTTCACCCGCGGGAAAGCGTTGATGAGCGCGTTCAACTCTTCTTGCGAGGAGACGGAATGCGTATCATAATAGCCGTAGTCGCCGGTCGCCACGGGATAGTCGCCGATCTCTACCACGTTGCTCAACAGGTCGCGGTAGCCCGCTTCGGTCAACCCGAAGAAGGCATGATTGCTCACTAGGACGCCGTCATCGTTGAGACTGCCGTTGGTCGCGTCCACGACGTACCATTCGCCGTCGAGGAAGACCTTGTTCCAAGCGTGTTCGGCGCCATTGATCTCGCCCACGACGCGCACGCACGGGATCCCTTCGATCGCGCACAGTGCGACGTATGCTTTGGAGACGCCGTCGCAGACCGCTTGTCCGTAGTGGAAGACCCCTTCCAGACGGAATCCGGCGTATCGGTAAGCGTCAAGCCCGACGTCGGTCTTGACAAGTTCTTCGTCATAGACGACGTTGGCAGTCAAATAGTCGTAGAAAGCGAGCGCCTTTTCTCCGTCGGTCATACTCGCGTCCACGAGAGAATTGACCGTGGCGACGATCTTCGCGTAGAGATTGACCATAGCGTCGGTACCGAGGGTGACGGCATTGCCGCCGGCGAGGGCGTAATAGAGCTGTTCCGAATCGGTGACGCGGACTTTTTTACGCGTATTGACGACGAAGGTCGAGTTGCCCGCGCCATAGGGCGTCAACGAATAGTCAGGCGACAGCGTAGTCGTCTTTTCCATCTCCTTGGACCGTATGACCGCGGTATCCCGGTCGGGCACCATCACCGTGAAAGAGTAGCCGCCGTCCGGGAGCACGCTGTAGGCGTACCGATACAGGTACCCTGTCGGAGCGTAAGCCGTCTGTACTCCTGCCGTCACACGATAGACCGTCTCGAACTCTTCCGCGATGGTCCCCTCCTCCACTTCCGGGTACTCTTCGGCGACGGCGGCAAGATCGAACGCCGTATAGATCCGCACGGTGTACGAACGGTAGTCCGCGTTGTTGATGCGGCGGTTTTCATAAGTGACGACGTCGTTGGTCGTAGGTCTGTTTAGGACCAGGTATGCGATAAGTTCTCCCAGTTCTTCCGGCGTAGTCAAGTATCCTGTTATCACGCCGGATATCGGCTTGAGATAGCCGTACAGTTCGGTCGGGATCTCCGCAAAGTAGTAGCTCTCCCGTCCTTCCGCCGCGGTATAGCCGTAGTAATATCTCTCGGAGAAGAGCCCGCCCTTGCCTTTTATCCGCAAAGAGAATCGATCCGTCGGACCGACGACCGAAGACGGGACGATGACGTACCTACTGCCGAACGCACTCTTGTACTCTCCGTCGGAGTCCAGAAGAAAGACGGATCCGTCCTCTTTTTTGATCTCCACGACGTACCCCGGCACGCCCCTCGTCGGATCCCACCGAACGAGGATCTTTTCTCCGTCGCTGTAGACGCCGCCGATCGTGGGGGCTTGGACGTATGCGTAGTCCCTGACGGCATAACGGCTGTCAAGGGAGACGATATCCACGCCTACCGCGGGGTCCGGACTGTCCGCGTCCCCGACGTGCAAGACTTCGGTCTCGACGTAGTACTCTTTGCCGTCCACTTTGGCGACTACGCCGTCGGAGATCGCTCGGGAGGAGATCACATAGTGCCCGGATACGTTGAGCGGGTACAAAAAGCTCTCCCCTTCTCCCGCCGCGCCGATATAGCGCGGATTGGAGATCCTGTTGCCGTTTTTATCATATTCGGTCAGATAAAAGTCGTAGCTTTCGGGCGGCAAACCGTCCTCTTTCAAAGCCGGATTGACGATGAGGGTGTCCCCCTCCATCAGTCTCGTCACCGAGAACTCGAACTCTTTTTCGCTGATCTTTTCCCCTTTGTCGTCCCGCCCGACCGCAGTCAGGACGAAGTCGCCCTCGATATTGAGTCGAACGACGAGGTCTCTGCCGGAGGCGCTGGTCGAACGGACCAATTCTCCCTCGCCGCCCTCGCCGAGCTTGCGTAAGTACCAGTCGTAGCGCTTGACCGCGCCTTGCCCCGCCGTCAGAGAGAAGGTCTGTACCGTCCCGTAGCGATAGCTGTCCCGGACCGAACTCGAATTGCCGAAAGTGAGATCGTACCCGGCAAAGGGATTGTAGATCGTGATCTCGTGCGACTCCAGCTCTATATCGGGCTCGTCGTTGGCGCAGATGCGCACGCGCACCTTGTAAGAAGTCTTCGTGTTGACCGTCGGAATATGCTCGTACTGCCACTGCCCGTTGAGTTCGGGCACGCGCTCCCGATCGACGAACCAGTAGATGTCCACGTTGGGGTTCAGATGCTCGTTGAGTCGGACGAGGTTGAATTTGATCGCCTTGAAGTCACCGAGGACCTGATTGTAAGCGGGCGCGCTGTCGGAGACGTCCAGACGGTACTGCTTGTCGCCCGGGGTATAGTGGACGGTGACCTCCACCCACGACTCGATCAGACGACCGGACAGGGTCTGCGAGGTGACGTAGATGTACGCATGCCCCGCGCCTACCGGCGTGACCTGTCCCCTCTCGTCCACCGTACATACGGAGGTATTGCCCGACGTGTAATTGAGCGATCTGCCGTCCTGCGCGTGATAGGGCTCGAAGACGGGATTGAGGAGGACCGGGTCCCCGCGATAATCCAACGTCAAAGAAGACGGCGAGAAGGAGACTCTGTCCACTTCCGCCTCCTGCACGACGACGCTGATGGTCAGGTACTTGTCCTTGTTGGTCGTCGAAGTGACCTTGAGCGGAATGATAAGACCCTCGGGCGTGACTTCACGCGCGGTGATGAGCCCCCCTTTCGAGACGGTGATATATTTGAGATATTGGCTGGGGACGTAATACGTCAACGCTTGGTTGGCATTGGCGGGGAGGACTTCCACTTCCAGTTGGTAACTGGCGGTATCGCCGTTCGGGCTGAGGTAGACGTTCGCCGACTGCACTTTCAAGTCGGTGACCTCCACATACCCTTCGGGCAAGACCGATCGGTCTATCCAGTCGCACCCGGCGAGAGCAAAGCAAAAAACCAAACAAAATACCGCTATTGCCGCCGCCGTAAAAATCTTCTTTTTCATACATAGTAAATAGTATATTAAAAAAAAGAATTTGTCAATACGAAAATGGATTTTTCCCGCGCGCAAACGCTCGCGCGCACTCGCCCGCACGAAGAAAAACACTCTTTTCTTCGGCTGTGAAAAACTCGTCGCCTTTCCGAACACGCCCGTTTTCGGCTCCCGAACCGCGACTATAAGGAAACGATCGGTCACCTATCGAAATCGCTCTCTTGTCGAAACGGTCTCGCCCGACGACGTTTTTCAAAAAGACGCGCCCCCGAAAGGGCGCGCCGCGGAATGTTATTCTTAAAAACGATCATCAAATCTTTTTGGTCTTGTAGAGGATCGTTGTTGAGATGCCGCTGACCACCATACCGACGATGACCATCGTGGACTGGGTGAGTTTGCCGGCGAGCGCGGGGATGAAATTGCCGACCACGCAGATGACGATACACACGACGAAGGGTATCGCGGCGATCTTCCAGTACTGGGCGATCAGGACCATGGTCAGTCCGCCGAAGATGGCGGGGATGACGTAGGGAGAGATCGGGTTGAGGACGGTGACGATCTTGTCCTGCAAGAAGAACAGTGGGATCAGTCCGATCAGAATGATGACCGTCGTGACGATGGTGCTGGTGGCTATGGCGATGGTCGTCACGATCTCCTGCTGCTCGCTGCCCTTTTCGACCTTGGTGATGTTTTGCGCGTTGATGGCGCAAGGGAGCTTAAGGTTGCTGACGTTGCCGGTGATAAAGCTCATATACTGTCCGCTCGTCCCCAAAAGCGGCGCGTAGGAGAGCGCCTCGATGAGTCCGATGGCGACGTACCCCAACAAGAAAGGTATGCTGGACGCAAGAGCCTGCCAGTTGGGGAGTTGTTTTGCCGAGATGCAGTAGAAGATGGACACCAACATGATCAGCCCGACGGAGAGCCAGGTGAAGACTCTGCCGATCACATGCATGGACGCATTGTATTGTTCGCGGGTCTGTCCCGCCTCTTTTCCGGTGTCTTTGAAGATGTTTCTCATACCTTCCCTCCTTTACGAAAACAGCGGTACGCAGAAATACGCCACGACCAGCGACCCGAGGATGGTAAGCGGAAGGGCGTAGCTCTCTATCCACTTCTGCTTGCCGAATTTCAGAATGACGCCGCACAACGCCATAATGACGACGCTCGCCGACAAAGTGATCAGGGTGACCTCGCCGTATGTGACCGCGCCGGACGCGTCGGGGACGGGCGTCTTGCCTACCGTGAAGGCTCCGCCTACCAAAATGGCGCTCAGCATACCGGCAAGAAGCCCTCCGAGAAGAGCCCCCGTGACGGTGTTCATCAATCTGCCGTTTTTCTTTTGAAGGTCGGCGAGTTTGCCCTGGTACTTCTTATAGAAAATGGCGTTGAAGAGCGGTCCCGAAAGGATACTCAAAGTCATGATGACGACGGCGGTCGCAATCATCTCCGGCCCGGTGGCGCCGTTCATCGCGGCTTGCGCCTGGTTCATGGCGATGATCTCGTACTGCAACGCCCCAATGACGGTCAAACGGATCCACGGAATGGCGATCCCCAAAAACTGCATCATGATCCCGATCCCTATGACGATGGGGATACTGGGCACGATGGAGAAAATGGCGCTGGACTTGATGGTCTCCTGGATCTGCTTTTTCTCCATACCGATCGCCTTCGCCCGACGGACGGACTTGACGATGAAAAAGACGCACATCGCGATGATGACCGCCGCGATGACGCCGCCCAGGGCGTAAATGATGGGAAAACTTGCCGGTGTTTCCGCCCCGAGGGTGAGAAGAACGGGTAGACTTGCCTGCATACTTCACTCCTTATTGAAAAAACTGAAATAACGAAATATATTTTACTACGAATTTTGTCAAATGTAAAGACTCAATTTTGCCGAACGTCACCGACGCGTAATAATTGACTGCACGGATAAAATCGGGTATAATAAAGAAAGTTATTCCCTGAACGCGGGAAAACGTCTCGATACGGCGCGCCCGACAAAAAACGCGACGTCTCAGTATCGGAAAGAAAGGTTTTACCGGGAGGTATCTTATGAAAATTTTGTACAACGACGGACGCGTGGACGAGTGCCCGCAGAGTCAGGAACAGGAAGTCATCCGCCACTCCGCCGCTCACATCATGGCGCAGGCGATCAAGCGGCTGTATCCCAACACGCACTTTGCTTACGGTCCCGCCACCGAGACCGGCTTCTATTACGACGTGGACTCCGGCGACGCGATCATCAATGACGAGGCTCTGCCCGCCATCGAAAAAGAGATGCAAAAGATCGTAAAAGAAAACCTGAAGTTCGAGGTCTTTACCCTCCCGAGGAACGAGGCGATCGCTCTGATGGAAGAGCGTGGAGAACAGTACAAGGTCCAGCACATCGGCGACCTGCCCGAGGACGCCCGGATCACCTTCTTCCGCCAGGGCGAATATATCGATATGTGCGTCGGTCCGCACCTGACCTACACCAAAGCGCTCAAAGCCTTTAAGCTGACCGCGGTCTCCGGCGCGTACTGGAAAAACGACAAAAACAACAAGATGCTCACCCGCGTCAAGGGCGTCGCTTTCCGCACCCCGGACGAACTCGCCGAGTATGAAAAACGCGTCAAAGAGGCGCAAGAGCGCGACCACAGACGCATCGGCAAGGATATGCAACTGTTTATGACCGACGACCTGATCGGAAAAGGTCTGCCGATGTTCTTGCCCAAAGGCTACACCATTTGGCAACAGTTGGAGGACTATATCAAAGATAAGGAGCGCGCGCTCGGATATCAGCACGTCCTCACCCCCTGCATCGGGACGGTCGGGCTCTATCAGACCAGCGGGCATTGGGACCACTACCGCGACAATATGTTCCCGGTGATGGCTGTCGAGGACGAAAAGTTCGTTCTGCGCCCCATGAACTGCCCCCACCATATGATGATCTACGCCAATCAGCGTCACTCCTACCGCGACCTGCCCATTCGTATCGGCGAGATCGCGCACGACTTCCGATTCGAGTCCAGCGGCACCTTGAAGGGGATCGAGCGCGGAAGGCACTTCTGCCAGAACGACGCGCACCTTTTCGTCACGCCGGAGCAGATCAAGTCCGAGGTGGCGAGCGTAGTGGATCTTATCTTTGACGTCTACAAGGACTTCGGCATCACCGACTATCGGTGCGTGCTGTCCCTGCGCGACCCCGAAGACAAAGTTAAGTACCACCAGGACGACGAGATGTGGGATCACGCCGAGACGGCGCTACGCGACGTCCTCAACGACCTCGGCATACAGTACACCGAATAGATCGGCGAAGCGGCTTTCTACGGTCCGAAGCTGGACGTCAACGTCCTGCCTGCCGTCGGCGCGGAATACACCCTGTCCACCTGCCAGTTGGACTTCTGCCTCCCCGCCAAATTCAACTTGAAATACGTCGATACCGACGGCGTCGAAAAGACTCCCGTCGTGCTGCACCGCGCGATCTTAGGCAGTCTCGACCGCTTTATGGCATATATGATCGAGGAGACCAAAGGCGCCTTCCCGCTGTGGCTCGCCCCCGTACAGGTCGCCGTCCTCTCCGTCAGTGAAAAGAGCGCCGACTACGCCAAGACCGTCTACGAATATCTGCGTGAAAACCGCATCCGCGCCGAACTGGACGACCGCAACGAGAAGATCGGCTACAAGATAAGGAGCGCCCGTCAGACGGACAAAGTCCCCTATATGATCATCGTCGGCGAACACGAAGTCGCCGATGGGACGATCTCCGTCCGCGACCGCGCGACCGATGAGACGCACACCTATCAAAAAGAGGCGTTTTTGGACAAACTGCTGTCCGAGATCGCCGCTCGTACCCGCTGACCTGTTTTTTGAAAAATCATTTGCCGCCTCACGATCCGTGGGGCGGTTTTTTATCCGAGCGGAATCGTTCGGTTGGTCAAAAAAGCGCCTCTTGGGATCCCAAGAGGCGCTTTTTTTGAGTGATAAACTCGCGCTTATTTCAGATTGAAGAAAGCGTCTTTGCCGAGGTACTTGGCGGCGGAGCCGAGCTCTTCCTCGATGCGGAGGAGCTGATTGTACTTGGCGACTCTGTCGGTCCTGCTGGGAGCGCCGGTCTTGATCTGACCCGCGTTGAGGGCGACGGAGAGGTCGGCGATGGTGACGTCTTCGGTCTCACCGCTTCTGTGAGAGGTGACGGCGGTGTAGCCCGCTCTGTTCGCCATCTGGATCGCGTTCATCGTCTCGGTCAGAGTGCCGATCTGATTGACCTTGATGAGGATGGAGTTGGTGACCTTGAGATCAATACCCTTTTGCAGTCTCTCGGTGTTGGTGACGTAGAGGTCGTCGCCGACGAGCTGGATCTTTTTGCCGAGCTTTTCGGTGAGCACCTTCCAGCCCTCCCAGTCCTCTTCGGCAAGACCGTCTTCCAGAGAGATGATGGGGTACTTCTCCGCCATCTTTTCCCAGAAAGCGACCATCTCTTCGCAGGTGTACTCCTGACCGGTCTTCCAGAAATAGTACTTGCCTTCGTGACCCTTGCCGAGCTTCTTGGCTTCGTCGTACATCTCGGTCGCGGCGGCGTCGATGGCGATGCAGAAGTCCTCGCCGGGCTTGTAGCCGGCTTTCTCGATGGCTTCCACGATGGACTGCAGAGCTTCTTCGTCGCTCTTCAAGTTGGGAGCGAAACCACCCTCGTCGCCGACGGCGGTGGCATAGCCCTTCGCCTTCAGGACGGTCTTCAGGTTGTGGAAGACTTCGGCACACCAACGGAGCGCTTCCTTAAAGGTGGGCGCGCCCACAGGCATGATCATAAACTCTTGCACGTTGACGGAGTTGTCGGCGTGCTTTCCGCCGTTCAGGATGTTCATCATCGGGACGGGGAGGACGGTCGCGTTGCAACCGCCGATATAGTTATAGAGCGGGAGACCGACGGAGGCGGCGGCGGCTTTCGCCACGGCGAGGGACACGCCGAGGATGGCGTTGGCGCCCAGTCTGCCCTTGTTCGGGGTGCCGTCCAGTTCGATCATGGCGGCGTCGATCTCGGTCTGGTTAAAGACGTTCATTCCGACGACCAGGTCTTTCAGTTCGGTATTCACGTTCTTGACGGCTTGTTCGACCGACTTTCCGAGATAGACGGACTTGTCGCCGTCTCTCAATTCCACCGCTTCAAAAGAGCCGGTGGAGGCACCGCTGGGGACCGCGGCTCTGCCGACGGAACCGTCTTCGCAATACACTTCGACTTCAACGGTGGGGTTCCCTCTGGAGTCCAGGATCTGTCTGCCGACAACGTCTACGATTTCGATGTAGTTTCGCATAATATCTCCTTACAAAAAGAATTATTTTTGAACTTTTTCGTTCGTGGAACATTATACACTATAAAAAAAATATAGTCAAATATTTTCCTTATTGTGGATTATTGTGGATTTCTCCGATAACGCTTATCATTTTGCCCGTTTGGTTTATTTTCAAAAATACTCGTAAAAGACTTGACGAGCAATGTGGAAAAGAATAGAATAAATAGCGGTATTTCGTCGAAAAATATCGTTTTTTGATAAACTTGGGAGAATTGTGAAATAATATTTTCGAGGCATCTTATGAAAAAACGCCTGTTTTTCCTTCTCTTGGCGATCTCCTGTTTTGCATTGATTATCGTACTGGCTTCCTGCGGAGACTCTTCTACGGATACGACCCCGGAAAAGGTCGAAACGCCGACCTTGGAAGAGCGCGTCTACCGCGCCGCGACCGAGCTTGGGTACACCGGGACGCTGGAAGACTTCCTCGCGCTCTGTAAGGGTGCCGACGGCGTAGGCATCACCGCCGCCGGGCTCAAAGAGGACGGCAGTCTGTACTTCTTGACGTCGGACGGAAAGGAGATCGATCTGGGGACCGTTCGTGGAGAAAAGGGTGAAAAAGGTGCCGATGGAAAGGACGGCGCCAACGGCAAAGACGGCCGGGACGGGATCGGGATCAAGGACGTAAGGACAGAAGACGGACATCTTATCGTGACCTTGACCGACGAGACCGAACGCGACTTGGGGAATATCGTCGGTGCGGACGGCGATAAGGGAGAACCGGGACAAAACGGACGCGGCATAGAGCGCGTATATGTGACCGATTCGGGAGACCTTTTCGTCGTATATACCGATGACGATATTGAGGTAAACGTCGGAAAAGTCATCGTAAACGGTCAAGCGGACCCGTCGCAAAATCCCTCCTTTTCCGTGGAAATCGACAGTGACGGTTTTTGGGTGATAAACGGAAAAACGACAGAGGTCAATGCCATCGGAAAAGCGGGCAAAGACGGCGTTTCGCCCACGATCTCGATCAATGAAGAGGGGTATTGGGTCATTGACGGCGCAGCCACCGACAAGAAGGCAGTCCCCGCAAGCGGCGCAGACGGCAATACCCCGACCATAGAAATCAGTGCCGAAGGCTATTGGGTCATCAATGGCACGGTCACCGACAAGAGGGCAGTTCCCAAAGACGGCAAGGACGGTAAAAACGGCTCTACTTCCACCGTGTCCCTTTCCGAAGACGGCTATTGGGTCATCGATGGAAAGAAGACCGAAGTGCTTGCACGCGGGACCGACGGAAAAGATGGTCAGGATGGGACAAACGGAACCGACGGGAAAGACGGCGTCACGCCGACGATCTCCATCGATCAAGACTGCTACTGGGTCATCAACGGAAACCGTACCGACGTACTCGCTCGCGGGACCGACGGGAAAGACGGTCGGAATGGGACGAATGGAACCGACGGAAAGGATGGGCAAAACGGAACAAACGGAAAAGACGGTCTCAGTGCCTATGAGATCTACTGCAAATATTATCCCGAGTACACCGGAAGCGAAAAGGACTGGATAGACGATCTGGTCGCCGGACGCCTTTCGGGCAAGACCGCTTATGCCGTCACCATCGTCTGCGGAAACAACACCTTCCACCAAACCGTCGAAGAAGGCGAAGCCGTGGATATGAACGAAATCGACTCGAGCCGCACCGGTTACGTCCTGACCGGCTGGACCGTGAACGGTGAATCCTACTCTATGGACACGCCCGTCACCGCCGCCATCACGATCAACGCCGTCTATGCGGAAGCGACTATAGATACCTACACCGAGATCACGTCGGACTTTCAACCGATCACCGTAGACGCCATGACGAGAAAACGGATCACTCTGTGCGACAAAGAGGGCCTCGTCGGGACGGTCCGCTTCGCTTGGTCGACAGGTGGCAAGGTCGTCGTCACTCTGCTCGACGCGGAACAAAACGTCATCCGGGATACGACCACAATGACGGATCCCACCACGGAGTGGTCGTTTGATTTGACGACTTACGAATCCTGTATGGAAAACGGCGGAGTCATCATAGACGTGACCTATCGCGCCGACGAAGGAGATCTGACGATCATCTTTGACGAGTGAGCGGATAATATTTTTTGAATCTGCATATTGACAGAGAATCTTTTTGTCTTTATAATAAAAGTATTCTAAAACCTTTCGGAGGAACATTATGAATCGCATGGAAAAAGATGAAATCAACTCTTTGCCCCCGCAATACCGCCCGCTCGGAGCCTGGACGTACTTCGGTCTGTCCATTCTGTTCAGCATACCGATCGTCGGCTTTATTTGCTTGATCGTCTTCTCGTTCTCGAGCAGTAACATCAATCGGCGCAGCTATGCCCGGTCCTTCTTCTGCGTATGGCTCCTGGTCATCATCGTCGTCGTCATCGCCATCGTCGCGCTCGGCGGAGTCGCCGGATTCACGGCGTTGTTCGACAAATTCACAAACTGATTCTCACGCGACAAAATGCATCGCTCCCCGATCCTGTCGGGGAGTTTTTTTGCGCCGTCTTCCGAAGCGGACAAAATGCCTCCTTCCCTCGGACGTAAACGTCCGCCTCGAAAAAACGCAAAGTGCTCGTAAATGTCCGCTCTCCCTACGTCGTATCTCTTGCAAAAAGTCTTCTTTTGTTATATAATTCTGTTGATTATGAAAAAAATCGATCTGTTTGTTCCCCGCTGCGCCGACGTGCGTGACGAAAAGGAACTCGCCGACTACGGCGTCCTTGTCCTCAGCCTTGTCGGAGACGGCGTACATACCCTCTTTTTGCGTTGCGCTCTGTCCGCGTCCGAACGGTATCGCAACGAGGATTTGCACGCGCGCGTAGCCGAATACGCCAAAGCCGAATCTCAGGCAAAGGACGCAAAAACCCTTTTACCCTACCTGTCCGAAACGGAAAAACGCGTCTATAACCGGGGCAAAAACGCGCACTTCAAGACCGTCCCCAAGCACGCGACGAAGTACGAGTACTCCCTTGCCACCGCCTTTGAAGCGCTGACAGGGTACTTGTATCTATCCGGAAAAACCGACCGCTTGTGCGAGCTCTATAAAATATTATATGAAGAATCGGATACCGAAGTTAAAGAATCGGATACCGAAACATTACAATCGCTAAACAAGGAGGAAAAGAAGATATGATCATCGAAGGCAGGAACGCCGTCATAGAAGCCCTCCGTGGAGAAGTCACGGTAGAAAAGGTCCTTCTCCAAAAGGACGCGCAGAATCAAAACGTCAAGACCGTACTTTCGCTCTGTCGGGAAAAGAAGGTCCCCGTGCAGTTCGTGGACAAGTTCGCCCTCGAACGGGTCAGCAACACCGGCGAGCATCGCGGATTTATTGCCGTGGCGACCGACTACAAGTACTCCGAGCTGGACGAATTGACCGTCAAGCACGGCAAAAAGCCCCGTCTTCTCATCCTGCTCGACGGACTGGAGGACCCGCATAACTTCGGCGCAATCATCCGCGTAGCGGACTGCGCCGGCGCCGACGGCATCGTCATCCCCCGCAGAAGGAACTGCGGCGTCACCGACACCGTGGTCAAGGTCTCCAGCGGGGCGGCAAGCCACGTCAGAGTCGCCAAAGTCCCCAATATCAACGACGCCATCAGGCAGTTAAAGGAAGAGGGCTACACCGTCCTCGCCGCGGATATGGACGGCGACAGCGTATATGACGCCGACCTCAAAGGGGACGTCGCCATTGTGATCGGCGGCGAAGGAGAGGGCGTGCATCAACTGACAAAAAAACTCTGTGACGGCGCGATCTCCCTCCCGCAAAAGGGCAAAGTCAACTCCCTCAACGCTTCCGTCGCCTGTGGCATCTTACTCTACGAATGCGTACGGCAGAGAGGAGGCAGATAGATGACCGAAGAGGAAAAGACGAACACGATCTCCCTCGAGGAAGTCAAGCACGACACTTCTCCTGAGGACTACGCCTTGGTGGAGCGCGCCCAAAAAGGTGACTCCGTCGCTATGGAAGCCCTCATCAATAAGTATATGTGGCTCGCCCGAAGCATCGCCCGAAAGTATTTTTTGAACAACGGCGGCTACGACGACCTGCTCCAAGAGGGACTGATGGGGCTCTTCCACGCCGTGCGGCACTTCGACGCGAGCAAGAACGACAACCTCGTCGGGTTTATGTCCATGTGCGTCAGCAGTTCGATCAAGGACGCGGTCCGCAGTTCTTCCCGTATCAAAAACAGGATCCTGTCCGAAGCCACTACCTTAGAAAACTTCGACCGAGCAATCCCCACCGAATTCGTCTACGATCCCGTCCATAACTACATCGAACGGGAGGGCGTGGACAACTTCTATCAAAAGTTGAACGAACTCTTCAAACCCTTTCAACTCACCGTACTCAAGTACTACCTGGAGGGCTACACCTACGTCGAGATCGCCGAGATCCTCCACCAACCCGTCAAAAAGATCGACAATACCCTACATCAGATCAAGACCAAGATCAAGAAAAACAGAGACTTGTTTTGACGGCGCGTATAGTGTACGTCTTTACGCACCCCAAACGGCGACGGGACAATGCGAAATCGGAATTAGTCGCTTTGGCGTAAGCCGTCATGGAAAGCTGAGTCAAAAAATCTCCCCGTCATGTTGAACGGAACTTAGTGAGTCGAAACATCTCACAGTTTTTTACATTCCTTTCGTGAGCGCAAGAAAGAGAAACGAAAGAACGGCAGGGGCACAAGTTACGACGCCTGCCCCTGCACCCTGACACGTTTCAGGGCTCTGCCCTAAATACCCGATTAGGGGATTTTGCCGTCCAATAGAGTATTGGACGGAGAAAACTTGAGAGAGGGCTATCGCTCCAAACCCTCTCTCAAACTCTCTCCCATTCCTCATAATTTCCCCCCTTTGTCTGTAACATACTTTAGACAAAGCAATAAATTATTCTTTACGTTCCTTTCTTAGCGTAAAGAAAGGAACGCAAAAGTTCGGC
>JAFVAC010000098.1 GCA_017476265.1 Clostridia bacterium | reverse complement strand
TTCAGAAAATGCTCCATTATGGATGCGGCCCCTTTAACCAAGGAGCCGCAATATTTTTTCCATAACGCAATTTTTACAAAAAATTGCAATTCATGACGTCCTTGTGACGTCAATTCATGGCGATAGCCAATTCATGCGAGGAACTCTCAACTCATGGGCTGTCAAGCCCCTTTTATCTTCCCGACTATTGATCGTAGCCGTTCGGGTTCTTCGACTGCCAGTTCCAGGTGTCGGCGCACATATCATCAAGGGATTTTTTCGCCTCGAACCCCAAAAGTTCCTTCGCCTTGGTCCCGTCGGCGTAACAAGACGCGACGTCGCCGCTCCGTCTCGGGGCGATGACGTAGGGGATCTCCTTGCCGCAGGCTTTGCCGAAAGCTTTTACCATATCGAGGACGGAATAGCCTACGCCTGTGCCGATATTGAAGACGCCCACGCCGTACTCTTCTATATGTTCGAGCGCCTTTATGTGCGCCTCGGCGAGGTCTACGACGTGGATATAGTCACGGACGCCGGTTCCGTCGGGCGTATCGTAGTCGTCGCCGAAGACTTGCAGCGCCTTCAATCTGCCCACCGCCACTTGCGAGATGTAGGGCATCAGATTGTTGGGGATCCCGCGCGGGTTTTCCCCGATCAGACCGCTCTCGTGCGCGCCGACCGGATTGAAGTACCTAAGGAGCATGATGTGCCAGTCCTTGTCCGCCTTTTGGATATCGGAGAACATTCTCTCGCCCATCATCTTGGTCGCGCCGTAAGGATTGGTGACCTCGCCCGTCGGCATATCTTCGGTCAAAGGCAGTTTTTTCGGGGTCCCGTAGACCGTCGCGGAAGAGGAAAAGACCAAGCGTTTTACGTTGTGCTTTGCCATCACTTCGGCGAGAGCAAGGTTCGCCATCAGGTTGTTTTCATAATAAAGGACCGGCTTTTGGCAGGACTCTCCCACCGCCTTCAGTCCGGCGAAGTGGATCGCGGCGTAGATGTCGTTTTCACTGAATATCTTGTCCAAAAGCGCCTTATCGCGGCAGTCCCCTTGATAGAACTTGATCTTTTTCCCGGTGATCTTTTCCACGCGGCGCACGCTTTCAGCCGAGCTGTTGACGAGATTGTCCAATACGACTACGTCGTAGCCTCTCTCCAAAAGGAGTACGTTGGTGTGGCTGGCGATATATCCCGCGCCGCCGGTGACTAAAATTTTCATGACCCTACCTCCGAATTTTTATCTCGAGCCGGAACAAACTTTTTGCTCCGGACTTTCTTCTTTCCCTATTGTACCACACTCACGCGCGCTTTTCCACCCCTTGCGCGCAATATTTTTCCGATTCTTGCCGAAATAACGATCTCCGTGGGGAAAGAAAGGAAGGACGCCCCGCTAAGGGCGCCCTTATATACTGTATTATTCTTTACTTTTTGTACTTTTCGACGTCTGCATAGGCTTCCTTAGCCTCGTCCACGTCGTGTTTGACGCCCAATACATGGTCTCTGTCGATGGACCCGATCGTCCTGCACAGGCGCATCCGCGTGGGATTGAAGAGTCCTTCGATGACGCTGGGCTCGGAAGAAGCGACCACTTTGTCTATGACCGCAAGATATCGCCCCTCGTCGGAAAACAATTTGTCCAACTCTTCTTTCAGGTCCGTCTCGTTAAGCGTCGGCTCTTCCGACTGTAGAGGGAGCCCCATCTCGGCGGCAAACGCTTCGGAAAAGTACTTTTTCGGCTCACGAACCGCCTCGACCAGGATCGTATCGGTAAGGGCGTTGACTTTATCATCATAATGCGTCCCGCGCATAGATTTCTCTCCCCTGCGCGCCTTGCCGACCTCCTCTTCCGCCGTCTCATATTCTTTCTTCGCCGTCAGATAATCGGCGATCGCCTTTTGAATCCGTATGTAGTAGGGCTCGTCGGACGGATGATACGAGTAGGTCTTCGCCTTTTTGGACTTCTTCTCCCACTTTTCGAGTAGCCGTTTCATGTCATCTATCCGCTGTCGAGTCTTGTTGTACTGCCTGTTATAGAACTTACTGTCTTCGTTGTATTTCTTTGCGTTTCCATCCGCAAGTTCGTCCTCTCTTATGTCCGTTTGCAGACGTTTCAGATTTTCCACTATGGCTTTTATGTATTGCTCTACTTTCTCCAATTCGGCGATCCGCTCTTCCACTTCCGCCTTGACCTTCTCCCCGGATTCGCTCGCTTGTTGCATGTCTCCGAAAGCCTTTTCTTTTGCCGCTTCTTCCTCTTTGACCTGTCCTGCCTTGCGATCGCAGAAGTCTGCGTATCGTTTCAGATCCTTCAACTTCTCCGTCAGTTCGGATTTTGCAAGCGTCGGATCCACTTCGATCGCTCCTTCGACGCAGGCTTGATCGTTCTTAAAGCGGTAACGGATATTCAGGCACTTTTCACGTTCTTTTTCCTGCGTTTTTGTCCTTGCGTGCTCTCCCGCGTTTTGGCGGAGATAGGATAGGGTCGCCTTGACTTCTTCGGTCACGGCGGGATCGGCGGTATTCTCGTGCTTAAACGCCTCGGTCGCTATGCGCGCAACGATGTCCTCTTTGCGTTTTCCGGCGCGCTCGTAGACGTAGTCCTTCGGGTCCTCTTCCTCACCCAAAAAGACGGGGAGGAACTTCTTGTTTTTCTCGAAGTCGTCAAAGAGATCGTTGACGCGCTCCACGCGCTCCGAGAAGGCGTCCCGGAAGTCGGCGTAGGACTCGAATCCGAATGCGGCGAAGGCGATCGAACAGTCGTCGTGCTGCATGGGCTCGTAGTTTTCGTACCAGTTCTTTTGGAAGCCATCAAAGTCCTCCGCGCCCGCCATTGCGGTCAACAGTACGCTCTCCACACCCAGGTTGTCCGACGGGGAATAGGGGTCGAAAAAGCCGTCGCTGCAAACAAACAGCGCGCATTTTTTTGGCAGGCGATAGGAGGCGTACCGAAGAGTCGTATCCCGATCGCCGTACTCCCTTGCGCAAAAGAGGTTGTTGATCGCGCCGGTGACGTCCTCGTCGTCTTTCGAGAGCTGTCTCAGCCCCTCTCCGGGGATCAGGGCATAGGCTCGGGAGTCCCCCGCCCAGACGACGTCGGCGACGATCTCCTCCCCCTCGGCGCGGTACTGTATCGCAACCAAAGTGGTCGGTAGGAGAAGCTGTCCGCGGATATCGCCGGCGCGGAGAGAAAAGGCGTCTCTTGTCCGGTTCAAGCCGTCATTGATGAATCGAACGACGTCATACCTTGAATATTCGTCGGAGAACTCCGCGGACTTACTCAAAAAGTAGTACACGAAGCGGGATAGGACCACTCTGGAGCCCCAAAGCGCGGAGGTGTCCGGGGTCTGATCGCACATCGGCGCGAGCAGTCCGTCCACCCAGCGGGCAAACGCGTCTTGTCCCTCCGCCAAAGGCGATTCGCTCGCCTCGTGCAGGAATGCCTCCCGAAGTTTTTCCTCCAGCCGCTCGTAGTCTCTCTGCGTCAACTCATGCACCGAGGAGCCGGACCCGCCGAGTCCGTCGGCGACCGCCAGCAATCCGCGATCTTCCCCGACCGATACGAAGGGATCCGCGTCCTCGTTGTGATGTTTTTTATAAAAGCCGAAAGCATTGGTTCTCATTGTCTTCTCCCCCGAAAAAACTTATTTTATGTATCCCATCAAGCGCATGAAGGCGCCTTTTACGACGTTCGTCTTGGTTGTGCCGTCCACTACTATCGTGATACGATACTTGTTGACGCCCTCTTCGACCACCTTTTCGGTCTTGACGACGCCGCGCTGCGCCATCGCCGCGGGGACGTATGACGTCCCGTCCTCCGGCCAGGGCTTGTCGTCGGACTCCGTCTCGGGCAGTTCGACCAGTTTTTTCACCGTCAGTCCCTCCCGCAAGAGGTCCCCGGCGCCGACCGTCATCGCTCTGCCCGACCGATAGACGACGTAGTAAAACTTCTTAAAGCCGAGTTCTCGTCTCATAAGGCGCGCAAGACCTGTCTTTTCCATCGTCTCTTCATCGACGTACTCGTAGCGCTCGGCGTCCCGCTCCCACAGCGGATCGACGGTCATCTTCTTGGCTTCGGCGTAGCCCTTATTGATGAGTTCGTCCACCGTCAGGATCTCCTCCGTGCCGTCCTTTTTCTTGACAAGATAGCGGTATTCTCCGCCGCGGACGACCTTGCCGAAAGACTTGACGCCCATCCCTTTCAGGGCGTCCTTGGTCCGGACCGTCACGGAGTCGGCATGCAGAGCGTGCGGTACGGTATCGAACTTGGACAGACTTCCGGGCTCTTCAAAGTACTC
Source organism: Clostridia bacterium (assembly GCA_017476265.1). Taxonomy (GTDB): domain Bacteria; phylum Bacillota; class Clostridia; order Christensenellales; family DTU072; genus CAG-1782. Next base: position 14,146 of record JAFVAC010000098.1, on the reverse strand, counting down.
CTCCACGTCCAGTTTGTCCTCGATGGCGTCCGCCACCTGCCGCGCCGTGGGGCGCTTGTCGACGTCTTTTGCGAGCATCCACCCAAGAAGGGTCGAGAACTTGTTTTCGCAGTTCGGTCCGATATCGAAATCGAACTTGGTATCCAAACGGATACGCTGGTCGTTTTCGACGGCCTCTCCGACCGAACTCGCGTCCCCGACGACGGTCGGGAACTGCCCCGTCCACATTTTGTGGAAGACGACCGCGAGCGAAAAGATATCGGTCGTTTCGCGGATATCTTCCGGCGTCGCGCCGGAGTCCTCGTCCGCGCCGTTGTAGCGGCAGATCTCCGGGCTCTGGTAGCCGGCGGAGTACGGTGCGCTCTGTCCGAGGAGATACCTGCCTTTTTCGTCCTTCCTTTTGCCGTAGTCGCTCGGATAGGACAGATCGAAGTCGATCAGGTACGGCACGATCCCGCTCCCGGAGTCACGGAAGAAAAAGTTCTTTTCCTTCAGGTCTCCGTGCGTCACGCCCGCCGCATGGAACTTGACGAGCAAGGTCGTCATCTCGAAGCACAACTTCAGAAATTCCTCTTGCGAGAGTCCACTGAAGTCGAGATCGGATCGTTCGTCCGTGATGAGTCTCGTGACGGTCACGAACATATTCGTCTCGTCGTCCCAAAAGCTCTCCTCTTCCACGACGATATGGTCGGTATCAACAGATAACTTCTTCGCCCGAAGCCGCTTGTTGATCTCCATTTGCTTTTCCTCGAGGGGACCCGCGTCCTCGAGATACTTCTGATAGACCGGCGCAGGCAGGCTCTTGGACGGGTACCTCGGACCGAAGCAAAAGCGCTTGATGAAGTACTTTTTGCCGCGGTAGGTCCCAAAGGCGTACTCACCGTTCCCGGTGGTCTTCCACATGATCGACCCATCGGATATGAAAGACGGATCGATCTCATACTTACCGTGATATATCATAATGCCCCCTGTTCTTTTATTGCGAGCTGACGCTCGCGCAAGTGATCTTGATGATGTCTTCAAAGTCCACGTCCGCCATACCGTTCTGCGGTTGGACCGCGCTCAGTTGACTGCGATCGATGGTCTTGACAAGGTCCTTGTACACCCCGGAATCGGGCGCGAACATAATAAGACGCTTGGTCCTGGGTGACAGTTTGTTGCCGTTCCCCAACATACAAAGCCAGGTCTTGTAGAAGAGGTCGCTGTCGCATATCGTCTCATACCCGGGACGATTGCTCTTCTCTCCGAAGTCGATGGCGTCCGCGTCGGTAAAAAGCAGGATCACCTGTCGGTCGTCCGAACCACGCGCGCGCCAATCGGTCGTCATCGCGGTATACAGTGCCTCCAACCCGCTCTCCTTGTAGTCGCCGCCCCCTCTCGGGGTGATCCCGTCCAGATACCTCTCGAACAGCCTCTCGTCGGTGGGCAGCTCGAAGAACTCGCTCTTTGTTATGGCGTCCACGTCGCACTCGAGGTCGCGGAAGGTGACGACTTGTACGCGCAGTTCGGTCACCTCGCTGTCGTACTCGTTTTCCATCTTGTCCACGACGTCCTTATAGAAGCGCTTCGCATGGGTGCGCACGTTGTCGATACAAGGTCCCATGCTGCTCGTCGAGTCGATGCACATCACGATGTCGATCTTGCGTTCTTTTCTGTAGTTGCTCATAGCGTGCCTCCTAAAAGTTGTTGCCTTTCTTCTTCAAGACGGCTGCGATCTGCTCGAACGTGCTCGTCAAAGCCGCGCTGGAGCCGATGACTTTGGAAAAGGCGGCTACCGTGCCGATCTTTTTCAAGGTCTCCTGTTTGGCGCCGTCCACGCCGATCGCCAGGATCTCCACGTTGCGCTGTCCGCCGAGGAGTCTGTTGCGTTCGACGAGCGCCTCCTCGTCGCTGTCCAGATATCCGTCGGTGACGAAGATGATCCTCACCGGTCTGTGAGAAGACGCCACGTCGGGCTGAATGCAACGGAAAGCGTTCGCCGCGTCGGTACTGCCGGAGTGTTCGGTCTTTCCGCTCTCGTACAAGGATAGAGCGGAATTCATCTTCGACATATTGGTCTCTTTTTTGAAGATATATCCCGCCGTGGAGCCCCACGCGACAAAGCTGTAGGTGTTGTTCATCCCCGACAGGGTCTGGACCATGCGCTTGACCGCATTGGCGGCGGCGCGACGGTCGTGATACTCCATACTGCCCGACTGGTCCATCAAAAAGTAGATGTCCGCGCCCCCTGTCCTCTCCGCCGAGCGGCAGATCTCGAGCCCGGAGCAGAAGAGACACTGGTACCACAGTTCTCCTCTCTTGACGGCGCACTGACGGGAGCTGTCCGACGACCGCGGGGTACGCTTGCCGGTAGAGACGCAAGGCTTGAGATGCCCGGACACATCGGGGAGTTCTCCCTCGAAGGCGGTGTTTACGCTCTTGGCGGTCTCGTCGTCGATCTCGTAAAAGTTGGTCACCCGGTCGACTCCATTGGTCTTTTCCACCGTCACCAACCCGTATTTTTTTGACTTTTTGCAATATACTTTGACGTATTTTTTGCCTTCGCTCATCGTTTTTTCTCCTTATCAAGCCGGTCTTTTTTGCGACCCGTCCGGGAGAGCGGACTCTCCCGGACGGGTCGCGTCTTTCGATTAACGTCCGCCGGAAGAGACCGAGGCGGCGATGTTTCTGATGACGTCGTCGAAGTTCATATCCTGCAGACCGGCGTCCATACTGACCGCGCGGAACTGGCTCTGGTCCAACATCCCGCAGATCTTTTGATAGACCGTGTTGTCGGGGGCGTACATAAGCAGACGCTTGTTGCGCTGTTTCAGTTTGAAGTCCCCTTGCGACATATAGTCGGGTCTGATCCCCGCCCAAAGGCTGATCAAACCGTCCTTGTCCACCATATCGGTGGGATAGTTGGGCAAGCCGACCCTCTGGCTGTCCTTCAGTTCCAGCGCGTCCGCGTCGGAGAAAAGAACGATCACCTGGCGGTCGTTGTCGCCCTTGGCGTTCCAGTCGGCGGTCATGGCGTAGTAAAGCGCCTCCAGCCCGTTTTCTTCCGGGCTCGGCCCGCCGCCGTCGGCGATGATGGAGTTCAGATACGCCTCGTATTTGTCGGCGTCGCCCGCCGTCATATCGAACCACTCGCTGATCTCCATTGCGGAATCTCCGTCGTCGAGATAGTCGCGGAAGGTGATGACCTTGATGTTCAACTCTTCGACGTTGTTTCCGTACACGTTGGTCAACTGATCCACGCAATCACGATAGAACTTTTTTGCGTTGTCTTTCACCTTGCCGATGCAGGGAGACATGCTCCCGGTCGCGTCGATACAGAAGATGATGTCGACCTTACGGTCCTTTGTTGTGCTGTTGGCACTCATAATACTTTTCCTCCTATCATAAAGATTTTTTATAGTCGTTGGTATTTTTCCGCGATGTATTCGCCGACGTATCGAGCGATCTCCCGCGGGTGTTTACTGCATTCGTACTCGGAGAATGCTTCGGCAAAAAATTCGTAAGCGTTGGTCGCGGCGTATACTGACAAGCCGCTCTTGATCTCCGCCTTCAAAAACCCGTCGTAGTAGCGTCGGAAGTCCGGGTCGCCGTTGACGCCGCAGAGATAGTCCAGTAGATGTCCCAGCTCGTGATAGACGATGCTGATCGGCTCGTCGCACCCCTCGGGATGATCGGTCGCGCGCTTGAGAGCATAGGCAGTCTTTCGGTAAGAGAACTTCCCAAAGTCTCCCTCGTCCACTATCAACGCTTCGATCAGCCCGCTCAGAGAAAAGGACTCCGCGAGTATGTTCTTCTTTGCGTCATAATCGGTCTTGTCGATCAAAAAGATCCCATTCGCCGCCACGTCCACCAAATCTTCCTTGTCGCAAACGTCGTCGAGCGAAAACCTCTTCACCGTCTCCGTATCGCATACGGCGAGAAGTCGCAATACGTCGATAAAACCCTTTTTCGAGCCGACGTAGTTCAGTTTGGATCGGATCTTCGGATAGGCGTAAGACACCTTGACGAGCGCGTCGAACAGGTCGTGGGCAAACTCCACGTTGAGATCCTTGAGGTCGCAATGATCGCACAGACCATACATAACGGCAAGTTCTTCCAACTCCGTCGCGGTCTTGGCACGTCTTTCAACCTCCGACATCCGCTCCCGTGATATGCGCGGCACAAAGACCCGATTGGATCTTTCGACGAACCGCGCGTATTGGCGCGAATTAAACCGGATCCCCTGCTTCGCCATATTCCCCCCTTATCAAGTCCGATCAAACCGTTCAAAAACCGTTTAATCTTTTCATCAACATTATTGTAGCACACTTATTTTTGTTTTGCAATACTATTATCAAAATTTTTTTTAACTTTTTTTCAAAAGTTTGAACACTCGTCTTTTGACGGATTTTAGATTACACGCGAAGCAAAGCGAGCGTATGTCGCATATGAAATATATCGCATACAAGGTATATATCGCATATGAAATATATATCGCCAAACAACCCACAGGGGGATAATTATGCGGAATGGGAGAGAGTTTGAGAGAGAGTTTGGAGCGATAGCCCTCTCTCAATTTTACTCCGTCCAATACCGATATTGGACGGCAAAATCCCCTAATCGGGTATTTAGGGCAGGGCCCTGAAACGTGTCAGGGTGCAGGGGCAGGCGTCGTAACTTGTGCCCCTGCCGAACTTTTGCGTTCCTTTCTTGCGCGTAAAGAAAGGAACGGACTGTGTCTAAAACAGGGTTGAAAAAACCCGCGTCTCCGTAGGAAGCGCGGGTTTTTTGATGTGTTTTGATCAGGACTATCTGTTGGAGATCTCGATCTTGGTCGCCACGACGAACGTCTGTGCCTTGTAGTTGCTCGGCGTCTGCGTGTCGGTGGTCGGACGGCTGTCGTAGATGTGTTCGGCGTCCGTATCCGTCGCCAGGGTCAAGGAGAAGGTCGTCACGATCAGGTAGCTCGTACCCACGTTGGCGTTGGTGTTGATCTTATAGAATCCTTCCAGCGCGTTCAACTGTCTGCCGCTTCTCCAGACTTCGCCGTTCGACTTGAGCGTGAAGTTGTTGCCGACGTCGGCGTACACCTTGGCGTTCTGCCACGGGATGTAGGTGACCGAAGAGTAACCGTATCTCGCGTAGGAGTCGCCGTCCACGAAAGGCAGGACCTTGCCGATGCCCGCTAAGAGCTTGTTGGTCGTCTTGACGGGGAAGGTCATATTCAGGGACATCAACGGCAAGTTGTGGGTCCGGAACATCGTTCCGCGCTGGATATATAGCGTCGGGATGCGCGAGGACACGACGTTGCCACTGCTTATATAGTCGCCGCTCTCCATATCGACGAAGTAGTTGTCGGTCGTCTCCAGCAGTCCGTCGTAGCGATATCCGCTGTCGAGGGAGACTTTGGAGTTCTCGTACGCGGCGGGCAGATCTTCTACCTCTTTGTCGGTGTTGGGCGCGTACAGATAGTGTCTGGACGAGTCAACGTCTGACAAGTAGATGCGCTGCAGACCTACGTTGCCGTCCTCGTACAGGAGCGACGCCAGCATGCCTCTGTCGGTCTCTTCGACGTAGTACGGGACCACGCTGCCGTAGCCGCTGAGGATGATCCTGCCGCCGATGACTTTGTCGGGCGACGGATATGCACGTCTGCCGGTGGCGCGCCAGTTGAGCAATGCGATCTGGTACTCGTTGAGGATCTGCAGGTCGTCTTCGTCCTTGCCGAAGTCCTGATTCTGGACGTGGGTCGGGCTGGTGCGTTGCGCCTCTACCTTCTTGGCGTCGAGGTCGGCGGATATGACGTGGTTGTACTTGTTGCTGTTGACCGGCTTTTGCAGGTCGTAGTACTCGATCGGAATGTAGTAGCCCGTCTCCGTCTCGCTGAGCGCGTAGGAAGTATCGCTGCCGAAGGACTGGATCAAGTTCTTCGGGAGGTTGTACTCCGCGCCCACGTCGATGGCGATCATGCTCGGGACGTTGCTGTTGATCCAGACTCTGGTAGAGGTCTGCGTGAATCTCCACCGGAAGGTCTGTCCGCCCTTACCGCCGAGGGTGATGGTCGCGTACTGGTCGGCGTAGCCGAACTTGACCGAACCGAAGTACCACTTATTGTAGTTGTTTCTGTACGATCCGCCACCGGTGATGTCGCTGACGGTGACCGTCTTCTCCACGCCGTTTATCTTGTAGTGCAAGATGTAGGTGTAGGAGGAGTCGAAGATGTAGTGCCCGTCTTCCTCATTGCAGATGATCTCGATGTAGAAGTCGGGGTTGTTCGTCTTGGTGAGCAGCGTAGACGTCGGCAGCAGGATGATGTCATCCGGTCCGTACTTGATCGTACTCTGGAATCCGAGTACTTCGTCGGACGTGTCGCCGAACTTCCAGGGCTGGATCTTGAAGTCGAACTTGTAGGTCTGGTCGTCGATCGGCATCATCATCGAGGTGAATCTCGACTCGTCGTCGAAGTAGACGGTCAGACGTCCGTAGGAGCCACCGGTCCAGTTGACGCGGGTCTTGTAGCCCGTGAAGCTGTGCGACGAGACGTATTCGGCGATCGTCGCCTCGCTCACGTCGGCGCCTTGCGCGATCAACGCCTTGTACCCAAGCCAGGTCTCCTTGTCGGTGACGTATGCGTAGACGTAGTCGGGCATCGGCACGCCGCCCTGCTGGATGTAGTAGTACGGGCTGGTGATGTACCACTTGTGCTCCGTCGTATCGTACTTGATGGCGTCCGCCGCTATGTCGTCGGCAAACCACTCGGAGAACTCGATCTCGCTTCCGCTGTCGTTGACGGCCTTGACGTATGCGACGTATTGCTCCGCCATATTGAAGCTGACCGACGCTTTCTGCTCGCCGTTGACGCCCATGCCGTAGCCCGGGATCGTCATCGAGAACTTGAGCGTGCCGCCCTTGTAGCTGATCGCATTGGCGGTGTCCATCATAAAGGACATCGTGAGTCCGTTCTTGACCAGGTTGCCCTCTTCGTCGTAGTAGTCCTTCTCCTCGTTGGTCAGATAGAACCGTCCGGTGGACGCCGCCTGATGATTCATCGTGTAGTACAACGGTTCGTCAAAGTCCTCGAAGTAGACGGCAAAGACGTTGCTGTTGCTCGTGTTGAAGAGGCTGTTAAGGAGTTTCGCCTCCACGTTCACCTCGCCGATCAGGTCGTAGACTTTGGCGGTCGTGTCGGTGGTGACGCCCGTTTTGAGGATGGTCGAACCGAAGCCATAAACCGTACCGGGACGATCGACGTCCACTCTACGGGAGAGCATCTTGACCATGTACGGGATCTCCTGCTTGGCGGTGCCGGTGCCGACGACCGCTCTCACCTCGAACTCACCACCCGTGTATCTCCACACGACGTCCTTGTCGTCGAAGGTCATTCCGATCCGGACGTCCTTCTGGTCGCTGGTCAGACTATACCGGAAGGTGCTGCCCGACTTGTTGTTGAAGACGTTGTCGATGACGTCCACGCCGAAGATAAGCGTAACGCCGTACTGACCGGCTTTCAGGAAGCCTTGCTGGACGGAGTCGAACCCTTCGGTCGAGTTGTTGTAGACGATGAACGGGTCGAACACGAAGCCGTTGCCGACTGCGCCACTCGCCCAGTTGACCAACTTATAGTTGGGGGCGGACACGCCGAAATCGACGTCCTTTATCTTACGGTCGGCGTACACGATCGGTATGGAGTAGGTCTGCTGACCGACGTACTTGTTGTCCTTTTCGGACCCGAACTTGACCAGCAGTCTGCCCACGCCGCCGTTGTAGTCGATGTAGCTGCCCGCACGGCGCAGTTCGGTCACTTCCACCTCGCCGGTAGCACCGTCCACGGAATCCAGTGAGAACCAGTTCCTGTTGATGCCGGAGCCGTCGTAAGAGACTTCCTCAAAGGTGTAGGTGGCGAGCCCGAACTTCTTTCCTTCCGTTTCAAGATAGTACTTCTCGCTGTCTTTACCCATGACGGTCACGTCGCGGAGGGTCTCGGTCGGGTACTCCACTTTGTCTACGAAGGAGAGCGTCTTTTCCGTCGCTTTCAGCGTAGCCTTACTGTTGTTGACAAAGGTCTCGGGCTCTTTTTCCACGCTGTAGATCGTCTCGGTGAAGCGCGTGTCGCGGATGACGCCGTAACGGTCAACGTAGTAGATGTTCTTTTCCAGACCGGCGTCATAGCTCATATCGAGGAAGTGGACTTTCAGGTTCTTGTCGAAGACCCTGTTGCCCTTTTCGTCGAATGCGTTCACGAACGGAGCCACTTGCAAACTGTAGGCGTCCGCCGCGCAGGTCAGGACCTTGGGCGTGCCGTCGGACTCGGTCGCACGGTTGACGTCTTCGCCTACTCTGAGGTCGACCTCGATGTCCTTGGTGTAGCCCTTGTAGGACTTTTCTTGGACGAACTTGCCGATGCCGAAGTAGTTGTCGACAGTCAGGACGTACTCGCGTTCGTAGTCGCCTTGGCACAAGACCTTGATGGTCCGGAAGAAGCTGAAGTCCGGATTGACAATCTCATTGCCCTCTTTGTCGGCGGTCATAAACTTGTCGCTGTAGGCTCTGCTCGGCGCATTGAATTTCGCACGATCGACGTCCTTCTCGTTCGCATACAGATTGGCTAACGGGTTCTGCATCGTATACGGGTTGAGTAAGAACTCATAGTACTCAGTCTCTCCGCCATTGTAGCCGGGCCGATAGATCAACTGATCAAGCGGCACATAGTCTACGCCGTTGTAGCTGACGGAATATCCCAAGATACTGCGATCGGGCACGTAGACGGACACTTCCACTCTCTGCTCGCCCACCCTGTTGCCGTAGGTGTCCACGACGTAGAGGATGGCGTAAGCGACCGCGCCGCTACTGCCTTTTTCATAGTTGCCGCCCTTGAGTGTCATATCCGCGGTGACCAAACTGCCGTCCCACTCGACGAAGACTTCTTTCTCGACCAAGGTCTTGCCGTTGTTGATGACGGCGGTGATGCGCTCGGGCAGATCGACGAACCCTTCGAAGGGCTCGATCACCAGTCGGGTGACGACGCCGTTCTCATCCGTCTCGATCGGGGCGGAGTCGAGGGTGTACTCGTCGATGACCTTGAGATCGACCACACGGGTGCGGTCCACGTTGACCGTGACCGGTACGCGCTGAGCGAAAGCTCCGCCGCCTACCACCGCATAGACGGTGTAGACGCCGCCGCTGACGGTGTATTCGACGTTGTTGATCTCCTCCCAAGTGACTTCGGTCACATACTGGATCGCGCCGCTACCGTAGTGGATCTCGTACGTCGGCGAGGACACGGCGTCGGACTTCTTGATATAGGAGTCCACACCGGTGATCTTGTAGTAGACGTCGCTGCCGTCGGCAAAGGTATTGCCGCCGACGATTTCGTAGGACTTGGTGTAGGTCGTGGCGACGGCGGTCTCGTTGCCTTTGTAGGTGGCGACGAATCCCGTCTTCGTGCTGATCTGATAGTCATAGCCCTTGTACCGCGCGACGCTTCCGGTCGAAGTTGCGATCTGATATTCCTCGGACGAGGACGCGTCGGACTTTTTGACGTATCTCTCTTCGCCCGCTACCTTATAGTAGATGGCGGAGCCGTCGGTAAACAGATTCTCATCCGTAGCGTTGGTGCCGAGCGTGGACTCGACGTAGTACTTCTCGAGGGCGTCGGACGCCTTGACGTACACGTTCTGTCCGGCGACCTTGTAGTACACGTCGTCGCCGTCGATGAACACGTTGCCGTTAGTGGCGACGGTGGACTCGACGTAGGTCTTTTCGACGCGTTCGGTCTTCTTGTAGGTGGCGATCACGTTGCCGCCTTCGTACTCGACGGCGGTGGACGCCTCCGACTTGAGGACGTACATCGTCCCGCCAGCCAGCTTGTAGTAGACCGGGCTGCCGTCGGCGAAGAAGTTGCCGCTGACGGAATCGTTGCTCTCCGCATAGCGGGACTTGCCGGAGACGGTCGTGCGCTTGTAAGTCTTTGTGCTACGCTCGTAGGCGTAGAAGACGATCTGATCGTATGCGTCACCGGTCAGAGTGATGGGCTCGTAAGCTCCCGTCTCTCCCGAGCGACGATACAGACCGGTGATCCGCCTGTCTTGCAGAGTCACCTTGACGAGGACGTTCTGCCGTGCTTCGAAGGCGCCGCCGAGTCCTTCCTCGATGGTATAGCCGAGTCCGAACCTCACGTTGAAGCTCATCTCGGCAAAGTTGTTTTCTTTGCCGGCGTAAGCGTCCACGTCTACGTCTTCGGTATAGACCTTGACGGTGACCTCACGGCTGCTTCTGCCGGTGGTGTTGATGCGGGCGGTAGCAAAGTGCGTCGCCAGCCAGTCGAGGTTGTTCTCTCCGTACGGGTCGATCTTGATTTCGTCGGGGATGTCCTCCGCCGGATAGGACGTGATCGTCTCACCCTCCACATTAAGCGTCAACGTGCGGTAGACGTACCCGAAGGTCGCATCGCCGATCACGGCAAGGGCGGTAGGCTTGTTGCCGTCTTCGGTCAGTCCGTCCGCTCCGTACGGCTCGATATCTCTCCACTTGACCGGCAGGTCTTGATAGGAGACGGCGCCGTTTTCGGTGAACTCTACCGTCGCACGCGAAGGCAGGACCGCCGTGATATCGTCGAGGGCATAAGCCACAGTCCCGTTCATATCGATCACGCGTCCGGAAGAGGCTTTGTAGACCACTTCGGAGATCTCGTACACGCGACGGATTGCCGTGTTGAGGAGGGTGATCTCGATGCGCTGCTCGTTGTTGGTCTTGTCGCCCAAGACCAGATATGCCGTGGAAGTGCGCTTGTTGAAGAAGTCGTTGCTCCCGCCGAAGTCCACTTTGGCGTCGATGACGTAGGGGCTCGCGTTAACGGTGCCGAGGTTGACGTCGTTATAGAAGCGTACCGTCAATCTGACGCCGTCGTCCAACTTGACCTGCGCCGGGTCGATCGCAAAGACGTACTTGCCGTCGGTCTCGTTCTTCTCCACCGATACGGCGTCGCCGTCCACTTCGGCGCCGACGATCTCGGCGACGGTGGTCTCCATGCAGAGGTTGGCGGTGGTGGTCTGACCGGTCGCGCTGTACTTGACAAAGTGCGCCAGATCCAGCGTCACCGGATACTGCCAACGTGCCGCCGAGGAGGAGGCGTCGTAGTTCTTGCTCTGGACGTAGACCACGATCTTGTGGACGCCGGAAGAGGCGTCTTTGTAGTAGCTCAGTCCGTCGGTAGCGGGATCGTTGTCGCCGTCGGTGTCGTACAAATAGGACCACAACACCTTGTTGGCGCTGATCTTGCTGTTGGGCGAATAGGTGGAGTCGATCATCGCCTGTACGTCGTCGTAGACGGCGTTGGGATCGGTGGCGAGCTCCCACGAGGCGCCGTTGAATCCGTCGGCGGTGAAGCGTCCTTCGTCATCCTGCGTGTACGGCATGACGACCTCGGCGTTCCTTCCCTTCAGGATCAGACCGAAGCGGTAGGCTCCGTTGCCTCCGTTGGGTCGGACGTCGGTGTAGTAGTATTGTTTCAACAGTTCGTCGATCGTGCTTTCGTCGTACGCGTTGATGGAGAAGTTGCTACCACTGTAGAGCATCAAACCTTCGATGTTGAGCTGAGCGACGCTGATCGAGGTCTGCAAGGTCTGATTGCCGAACAGGTTGTCGCGCAGGACCACGCGGGCGGAGACGACGGCGCCGTTGTAGCTCATCGCTTCCATCAGGTCGTCCACGTCGACGATCCAGGTCACGTCGGTACCGATCATAACGTAGTTGTTGTTGAGATCGACGTAGCCCTTATAGCCCACTTCCAGCGAAGCGGCCAGCTTGTCGCGGTAGTTGTCTTCGCTCAGAGTCGCGTCGGGATCCAGTCTGGTGCCGTTGGTGGTGACCGCAATACGCGCGTCGATCTTACGCGGGATCTCGATCTGCTTGCGGCTGTACTTGTCGTACCAGGTCATCACGGCGGAGGCTTGGACCGCGCGGGTCAACCAAGCCTGATTCTTCGCGCGAATGGCGTCGGCGAGTTCTCTCAGCTCGGTCGCGCTGATCTTGTTCTTGCTCTCGTCGGACTCGTTGTTGTCGGACAAGAGTTTTTCGTAAGCGGACATAAGAGCCGCCTCGTAGGTGAGCGTGCAGTAGGACAGCTTCGCCTCGAGCAACATCAAATCCATCTTGAGGACGTCGTTTTCGCCGTACAGATCGGAGTCCTTATTGGCAAAGCGTGCGTACCATGCGTCCCAAGCGCGCGCCTTGCTGCCGTTGTTCGCCTTCAAAATATTGACGAGCGTCAGCCTGTCGAGGGCGCCGAGGGAGGCGTACAACTTGTCGTAAGCGGACGCCTTAGCCCTGTTTTCGGAGTACAGCAAGCTGAGGTTGGAGAGCATCCTTTCGGTGACGAGGTCCTCCATCTCCCAGCGGGCGTAGCCGTGCTTGCCGATGACGGCGTAGACGGTCACTGTCTCGTCGGTGGCGTAATCCATATACGGGATCACATAGGAGAACTCTTCACCCACCACGACGGTGGCAGCCTTGAGCTCGTACTCGGTATAGGAAGAAGTCCCGTCGGCATTTTGCTTGCTTTGGACGTAGACTCTGCGCTTGACTTCGTAGTTGCCTAAGCTGACGCGCTCGGAGTACCCGCCTTCGTACACGACGTACAGGGTGGACGCAAGATGCATCCTCTCTACGACGTCGTCCGAACGGTAATCGGCGAGGGCTTTTGCGTAAGCGGCGGTATCCTCGAAGGTCGCCGACGCGGACAGCTCTATCGCGGCGTACGGATAGACGACCTGCTCGTCCTCGATCTTGACGACGTCGCCGGACTCGTCGATAAAGTAGCTGGCGCCGGGCAGGACGGTACTGGACAGGATGCGGACCAGGAGTTTGACGGTCTGGACGTAGCCAGTGCCGTCGGTGACCTTGTAGCGGACGACGTAGTATTGCTCTCCGCTGCTGTTGCTGTCATAGTCCTTGAGGTCCTTGCCGTCCAGAGCGACCGTCTCAAAGCTTCCGTCGATGATGTCCCAGTTGTTGATGACGGCGTGGACGTCTTTTGACGTCTCGTGTTCGATGGTGACGGCGTCGAAGGACTTCACATTCTCCAACGTCGTGTACGGATCGCGGTTGTTGAGCGGGTTGAAAGTGACCATACCTTGGTACCCTTGCGCCAACAACTCGTCGTTGGTGACAATGCCACCCACCGTGCCGCTGACCGCGGAGGTCACGCCCCTGACCTTGTAGTTGAGGACCTTGAGCGGGATCCGGACGCTCGTCCAAGCGGTGTTGCTGTCCGCCTTGTTGCCTTCCGCGTCCTCGGAGTAGGAACGGAAGCGCAGATCGATGTACGGCTCAAATTCGGCATCGTCGTAGGTCAAGGAGACGTACCTCTTGATCTCGTCGATGACCTTGTAGTCCAGACTCCAGACGAGTTCGTTGAAGATATACGTCTTGTTGCGTTGTTCGCTACCTTCACCGCTCACATAGTCGTAGACAAAGACGTTGGGTAGACCCGCGACGAACTCTTCGGCATTAAAGTCATACGGATCAATGACGGTGTCGGAGATATTCTTAATAATCTGCGCCTTGGCGCTGGCGATATCCACCACGAAGGGCTCTACCTGCACGGCGATCTGCGAGTAAATCGCGTTGCCGACGTACCCCTTGAGGTACTCGGACTTGCCCGCGGTGCCTTCGGCACCGGTGCTGAGCGCGGTGACGTCCCAATAGATGTTCATACCCAACGTACCCTTACTGTTGCCGTCGGTGAACGCGGCGTAATAACGGTTGGGCAAGATGTCCTTGACGGTGACCGTCGGGTCGTCGTTCCTTCTCGTGCCGGAGTAGCCGTCGGTAGACGCCCAGGTCCCGCCGACCGCCGTAAAGTCGGTCAGATCGAAGGGATCGTGGAAGATGATGGACTGCGGCAGTTTGTAGGTGTACTTGGTCCACGCCTTCAGCGTCGGCGAGTAGGATATCCGATAGAAGTCGCCGGCGAAGGAGTCGCTGACCTTGCGGATGTTGCTGCCGTTGTTGACGATCTGGAGCTCTTGGTAGAAGTCCTCCTTCGGCTTTTGATCGTTGTCATAATAGAAGGTACGGTTGTAGACCACCTTCTCGTCGGTATCGGGATCGTAATAGTAGTCGTCGATGATCGCGTACGAATTGACGTTGGTGCTCTTGATGAAGGCTT
>JAFVAC010000097.1 GCA_017476265.1 Clostridia bacterium | reverse complement strand
TGATCGCGCCGATGACGACGAATCCGGCGATGGCGCCCTTTTTGCACTTCTTGTAATTCCTGATATAGTTCTTTTTGCGGAAGATGAGCGCGGCGATGATACCGAGAATGGGCAGGAAGAAGGACAAAATGGAATACCACTTGCTGCCGGTGTCGTGGATCGGATGCGCCAAAATGGAGTCGGAACCGGTGTCCTCGACTTGTTTTTTCTTGCGCTTGCCCTTCTTTGCGACTTCTTCCTCGACGGGTTTTTCTTCGACGGGCTTTTTGAGTCCTTCGTAAAAGGCGTCGAACTTGGCAAAGTCGGAGGACTTCAGGGGCACGTTCTCCTCGCGGATACGCTTATACTCCTCGATCTCGGCGGTGTTGCCGTAGACGAAATGCCCGTGTCCTATGTCCTGCAAAGAGGGCTTGTCCTCGCTGTACTCGTGCATATCCGGGTTGTAGGAATACAGGACCTTGTTTTTCTCCAACTTCGGGTCCGGAATGGGTATGGCGGAGATGAGGGAGCGCGTATAGGGGTGCAGAGGGAAATTGAAGAGTTCTTCCGAAGTGCACACCTCGACGATGTTCCCTTTATAGATGACGCCGATACGGTCGGAGATGAAGCGGACGATGGAAAGGTCGTGCGCGATGAAGAGGTAGGTGACGTTCTGCTCCGCCTTGAACTTGTTCATAAGATTTAGGACCTGCGCGCGAATGGAGACGTCAAGTGCCGAGATCGGTTCGTCCGCGACGACCAACTGGGGCTGCATGATCATAGCGCGCGCAAGACCGATACGCTGACGCTGACCGCCGGAGAACTCGTGCGGATAGCGGGTCAGATGCTCGGGAAGCAGACCGACTTCTTTGATCATATTTTCCACCTTCTGGACGCGCTCTTGCTCGTTCTTGAACAGGTGGAAGTTAATCAGTCCTTCGCTGACGATATAGTCAACGGTAGCGCGCTCGTTGAGCGAAGCGGCGGGGTCCTGGAAGACCATCTGCACGTTACGGATCACCTCTCGGTCGAGCGATCTTTTGATCTTGCCGGAGATACGGACGCCGCGATAGTCGATCTCGCCGGCGGCGCAAGGGTTGACTCTGATGACGGCGCGACCGATGGTCGTCTTGCCGCTGCCCGACTCGCCGACCAAAGAGAAGGTCTCTCCGCGGTAGATATCGAAAGAGGCGTTCTTGACGGCGCGGACGGCTTTATCGCCCTTGCCGAAAGTGATGTCCACGTTCTTGATCGAAAGCAGGATCTCTCTGCCGTCGGCGTCTTTGGGGCACTCTTCGGGCAAGTGAGCCGCCATGGTAGACAACTCGTACTTTTTCTTGGCTACCTTTTTGGCGATCTTTTGTTTTTGTTCGTTAATGATTTCTTTTATGCTCTTCATAGTCCGTTATATATTGAATGCTTCGGTGAGTTTTTCGTGGATCGACCTGATGATTTCGGGTTTCTCAATCCGGGGAGAACGGGGATCCAAAAGCCACGTTTTTGCATAGTGCGTGTCTGTCACCTTGAACATGGGAGGCTCCACCATCGTGTCTATTTTCAGACAGTACGGATTTCTCGGAGCAAAGGGGTCTCCGACGATCTTGTTGTAGAGTGAAGGCGGCGTACCTGTGATGGAATAAAGCTTCGTATTCTTTTGCGCGAGCTGCGGCAGAGACGACAAAAGCGCCCAGGTATAGGGATGTCTCGGGTCATAGAAGACCTCTTCGACGGTGCCCACTTCGACGATCTGTCCGGCATATAACACGGCGACTCTTTCGGCGATGTTGGCGACGACGCCCAAGTCGTGCGTGATGAAGACGATCGTGTAGCCGAACTCCTTTTGCAGGTCCTTGATGAGTCGCAATATCTGCGCCTGAATGGTCACGTCCAAAGCCGTAGTCGGCTCGTCGCAGATGAGGATCTTGGGCTGGCAGGACAGCGCGATCGCTATGACGATACGCTGGCGCATACCGCCGGAATACTGGAAGGGGTAGTCGTCAAAGCGGTTCTCCGCGTTGGGGATGCCGACCTTGTTCATCAAATCGACCGCTTTTTGTCTCGCCTCCGCCTCGGAGCAATTCTGGTGCTTGATGATGATGGAGGTGATCTGCTTGCCGATGGTGATGATCGGGTTCAGACTGGTCATCGGGTCCTGGAAGACGGTCGCGATGCGCGAGCCGCGGATCTGCTGCCAGTCCTTGGTGTACTTGATCTTAGCGAGATTCAGTACGCAGGTCCCGTGCAGTTTCGTCTCGGTCGTCCCGTCGAGGAACTTGACGCGGAAGACGACGGTGTCGAAGACCTTGTTCCGGACCGATTCGTCGTTCAGGTCCACGCCGAGTTTCATCGCCGTGCGGAGCGCCATGAGGAGCTTGACGATGATCTTCATACGGGAGAAGAATCCGTAGCGGGCGCAAGAGAGATAGATCTCCTTGCCGAGGACGGCGTTCCTTTCCACGGTCGCCTCGTCGATCTCCCCTTGTATCTCCTGCTTATACTTCTCTTGCAGAGCGGAGAGCTTTTCCGCATACGCCTTATGGTAGGCTTCGTCCCCCGAAAAATCCGCACGGTGCTTCTTTAACGCTTCTTGCTTCTTCTTTTCGAGCGTCTTTATTTCGGTCTTATACTTTTTTATGTTCGCCTTGGTCTCGGCGAGCTTGTCCTTCTCTTTGCGAGAGAGGGTCATCTTGAAATTGTTCGCTTCGGTCAGTTGATACTTCGCCTCGTTGATCTGCTTTTGGATATGCTCTTGCTCCTCTTCGGACAAGGCGAGTCTTTGTCTCCTCTCCGCCTTGAGATTCAGGATCTCCCGATAGGTCGAGGCGCCCTTTTCGAGTTTGGAAAAAGCGTTGAGTCTCTTCAGGACGATATCCAATATCTTTTTGTCAAAAACGGTCGGTTTTGCCACGGTATCGGCGAGTTCGTCGTCATTGAAGACGATATCGCCCCTGTCGATGAAGCCGTTGGACTCCAGCATCCCGGCGAAGGTCTTAGTGAAGACCGACTTGCCCGAACCGGACTCGCCGACGATGGCGATGGACTCCCCTTCGTAGATGTCCAGAGAAATCCCGCGGATCGCGGTCAGGATCCTGCCGCGGACGTGGAACTTGACGTCCAGGTTTTTGACGGACAGTAAGACTTTTTTATCTTCGTTAGCCATTTTCTTACTCCCCCTTACATATGGGTACGCGGATCGGACGCGTCGCCCAGGTTCTGCCCGACGACGTACAAGACGATGGTGATGATCGACGAGATGACGACCGGCGCCCAGAACTCCAATTCTCTACCGGCGACCGCCATATTCTTTTGCGCCTCTTGGATGATCTTACCTAACGACATTTCGTCCATACCGATGCCGATAAAGGACAGGAAGACTTCCATCGAGATATAGCTCGGGATCTCGGTCGCAAGGAGCGTGACGATGACGCTGGTCATGAAGGGCAAAATGTTCTTCATAGCGATGCGCACCAAACTGGTCCCGAGGCACTTACTGGCGAGGTTATATTCCCGGTCGCGGATGATGATGACCTGCGTACGAATGAAGTACGCTATGCTAAGCCACCCCGTGATCGTCAAAGCGAAGACCATCGTCCAAAAGCTCGCCGTCAATATCAACACCAAAACGGTGATGACGAGGACGTAAGGCACGTTACCGACGATGTTATAGAGTTCGGTCATGAAGATATCGAACTTTTTCGAGAATCCCCACACCGCGCCGAGCAGTACGCCGATGAGCATATTGATCGCGGCGCAAATAAACGCAAGCGATATGGAGATGCTACTGCCGTACCAGACGTAGTCGAAAGTCGATTGACCGCGCTCGCCGGAACCGAGGATCCAGTGGAGATTTGCGCCGAAGCGACTCATCGCGTCTGCCGGGCTCAGATTCCAATTCTCTCCGGCAGCGACATTGATGTAAGGCGATGTACTGGGATCATATCCGATGATCGCAGGATAGATATACGCGAAGATGATGATGAAGCCAAGGAGCGCCAAGAAGATGATGTT
>JAFVAC010000096.1 GCA_017476265.1 Clostridia bacterium | reverse complement strand
TCTTCGCTCTCGAACTGACTTTCGTACAAAAGAAAGTCGCTCTCTATGACCTCTCCCTCGCACTTTTTGATCGCTTCGGGCAGTCGGCAGAGGATATCCGTCCACAAATACGCGCTCTTTTCTTCCCGCACCCTTTCGTGCAGGATCGTGCGGGCATACTCCACCGCCACGCGATACTGTCCGGAAAAAGTATATGCCAAATATTTGATCTCGTGCCCCATTCGCTCCAAAAAGGAATTTTTATCGCTGGATGAGACGATCTCGTCGGCAAGTGCCGTCATCCGTCGAAAATCCTTGCGGAAGCCGCGTTTGATGGCGAAGATGATCTTCCTTTGCGGGGTCACGGCGTATTCTTCTTCAAATCCCCTGTCACCGCTGAATCGTAAGTACTCCACAAGGGCATAGCTCTCGTCTCCGACTCGCAAGATTTCATCCACGATGAGATCGACCAGGTCGAAAAAACCGTTCTTAACCGCGATATCGAGGGCTGCGATCGCCCTATCGGTCCGAAGCAAGTGCAAGGCGAATTTTTTCTTGACTTCTTTAGCTTTTTCTTCCGGGGCCTCAAAGACGCCCGGGGTGAAACAATAAAGATCCGCGCCCTTTTTCATGACCAACGAAGGACACGACTTTGCCAGAGAGTCCAGCGTAGAACGCGCTTCTGGGAACAACTCGGAACAAAACGAGCCGTCTGCGTGACCGAGGACGGAGACTTCGGATAAAATGCCCCTGTCTTTCATGGTCAGAGTGACGGTCGGAGCCGCCGCTTCCTCCTCCGGCTCTATGACTTTGGGGCAGACGTCCAGATTGTTATAATTGAGATCGACAAAACGCTTGCTGACCAGGACGATCTTCAGGTTTTTGGGGCATTTTTTGAGCAAGAACTCCAACTGCGAATCAAAGGTCTTATTGTTGACGCATTCCAGCCCGTCGATGACGAGAAGGGTATCGGCATTGTTGGCGGCGATCTTTTCGAGGACTTTGCCGATGATGATGTTGTCCTTTTCGTACTCGAACTCGCAGTGCTTGAACTGCTTCAGGCGAAGGTACTCCTCCCCTTTGCCCAAGACCTTTTTGGCAAAGGTCATCGAGAAGGAAGTCATCTCGTCGTAGTCGCAACAGAGCCAATAGGTATAGCGATAAAAGTTGACTAAATCGGACAAAAAGCCAACGCTCCCGCCGTAAGAAGCGGAAGGCATGACAAGGACCGGAGCCTTCGCCGACATAATATCGTTAATGACGCCACCTTTACTCATAAACTTATCTTATAACAAAGTAAAAAAAAAGTCAATCGGGACGGGAGCGCTTCTTGCGTCGGTAAAGATTAAAAAAACCGCGTAAGATTGATGGAATCGTTTGACATAGCAAATCACATTTGATATCATTTGTATAACACAGCTAATAGAGGCGCGAATAACATAAGTCGTCGGACCCGATCGGTCGCAGGGACCGTCCGACGCGAGGGTATATTCGCCGAAACGTCGTCTTCTCCTGCAAGGAACGGCGTTGGGCGTCGGTCATAACAGGTCGACGACTGTCACCGGAAAAAACGGTGGAGTACTATTAGAAAAAAGTCTATTACGCGGTGTTTTTCACCGCTTATTTTTTTGGGAGGATATATGAAACGCTATAACGTAGCCGTCGTAGGCGCGACGGGAATGGTCGGGAGCAAATTCTTGCAAGTCCTGGAAGAAAGAATGCCCCCGGTGGACAACTACTATCTCTATGCTTCGGCTAAATCCGCCGGCAAAGTGATCGATTTTATGGGCAAGCCGCACACGGTCATCGAGCTGAAGGAAGAGAACATCGTGGACAAAAAGATCGATTTTGCCCTCTTCTCCGCCGGCGGCGGCACCTCGAAGGACTTTGCGCCCATCTTTGCTCGGCACGGGACGATCGTGATCGACAACTCCTCCCAGTGGCGTACCGACCCCGAAGTGCCCCTTGTGGTCCCGGAAGTCAACGCCGAGGCGGCGAAAGGTCACCATAACATCATCGCCAACCCGAACTGCTCGACCATACAGGCTATGCTCCCCATCAAGGCTCTGTACGACAAATACGGGATCAAACGTATCATTTACTCCACCTATCAGGCGGTCAGCGGCGCGGGCGTAGCCGGATATAACGATCTGGTCAACGAAGCGAAAGAGGGCGAGACGAAAAAGTTCCCCTATCCCATTTTCCAGAACGTGATCCCGCAGATCGACGTCTTTTTGCCCAACGGATACACCAAAGAGGAGCAGAAGATGATCTTCGAGACCAAAAAGATCCTCGACGACTATAACCTGAAGGTCACCGCGACCACCGTCCGCGTCCCGGTACGCCACGGCCACAGTGAGTCCATCAATATCGAGTTCGAGAAGCCCTGCACCCTCGAAGGGATCAAAGAGGCTCTGCGCGAAATGAAAAACGTGATCTTGGTGGACGACATCGAAAACGGCAAGTACCCGATGCCCATCTACGCCGAAGACCACGACGAAGTTTTTGTCGGGCGCGTCAGACTGGACGACACGGTGGAATCCGGCTGCAATATCTGGGTCGTCGCCGACAACATCAGAAAAGGCGCCGCGACCAACGCCGTGCAGATCATGGAATATTTGATCGCCGAAGACAATAAATAAAGTATAAAACGGAGTAATATATGGCACTTTTCAAAGGAACCGCAACGGCTCTTATCACCCCCTTTCGCGATGACAAAGTAGACTTTGCCTCCCTCGATCGTCTCCTCGATCAACAGCTGGCAAACGGAGTCAACGCCCTCGTCGTCAACGGGACGACGGGAGAGCCCACGACGATGACGCACGACGAAAGGACGGAGGTAGCCAAATTCGCCATCAAAAAGGCGAACGGAAAAATACCAGTCATCCTCGGCGCCGGCAGCAACAACACTTACACCGCCATAGAGTACGCGCAAGAAGCGGAAAAACTCGGCGCGAACGGGATTCTGGTCGTCACCCCCTACTACAACAAAGCCACGCAATCGGCTCTGGTCGCTCACTACAAGGCGATAGCCGACTCGGTAGACGTCCCGGTCGTCCTCTACAACGTACCCGGAAGAACGGGCGTCAATATGCTCCCGGAGACGGTGGCGAGACTGTGCGGATACAAGAACATAGTCGCCGTCAAGGAAGCGAGCGGCTCAGTCTCTCAGATGATGGAAATAAAACACCTATGCGGCGACGGGATCGATCTGTATTGCGGCGACGACGGGCTCACCTTTCCCTGCATGGCGATCGGCGGAATAGGCGCGATCAGCGTCACCAGCAACATCGTCCCTGAGTACTTCTCTAAGATGACGGACGCACTCCTCAAAAAGAACTACGAGGACGCAAGAGAAAGGCAGTTCCGTCTGCTGCATCTTATTTCCGCTCTCTTTTGCGAAGTCAGTCCCATCCCCGTCAAGACCGCCGCGTACTGGATGGGCATCATCGACAGCGACTATATGCGTCTACCGATGATCAAGATGGAAAAGCGCGACGTACTGGAAAAGGCTATGGAAGAATTCGGCCTTACTTTTGAGGTGAAAGCATAATGAAACTGATCATCATAGGAGTCGGGGGCAAAATGGGTAAAACCCTCGTAAATTGTATCAATAGCAACGGAAAAGATGAGATTTTGTGTGGCATAGACGCGTACTGCGAAAAGGACGCTTTCCCTTTTTCGGTATATCAATCGACTGCTCTTATCCCGACCGATCTCAAGCCGGACGTCATCATTGACTTTTCCGTGCGGGAAGCGATATACGACTTTTTGCCCTATGCGATCAAGACGAAAACGCCCTGTGTGATCGCTACGACCGGACACACCCAAGAGCAAAGCAATTATATCTTCGAATGTGCCGACAAGATTCCCGTCTTCAAGACCGGCAATATGTCCGTCGGTATCAATCTCCTCTTGCGCCTGGCTAAGATCGGCGCAGCCACTTTGGGTGAGTCCGCCGACATTGAGATCGTCGAGACCCATCACAATCAAAAGGTGGACGCTCCGAGCGGAACCGCTCTTCTTCTTGCCAACGGGATCAAAGAGGCTCTTCCGACTGACCCGGACTTTGTATACGGACGTAGCGGACACGTCGGAAAACGCGGGAAAGAGATTGGTATTCACGCCGTGCGCGGCGGTACCGTGGTGGGAAAGCACGAAATATCCTTCTTCCTCAACAACGAGATCATCACTTTGAAGCACGAAGCGGAGAGCAAGTCTGTGTTCGCCTACGGCGCGCTGGACGCCGCCGCGTATTTGATCAGCAAACCTGCAGGTCTGTACGATATGCAGGACTTATTGTCTTAGTTTTATCTTTCGATTGTTTTTACTTAAGATCGACGGAATCGTTTCCGTCGATTTTTTTATGCTGAGTGTTTGAAAATACTGCCGCACACAAAAATAAGAAAGCTAAGGATACAGCCTGTACGGACGACTTGTTTTTTCCTTACAAAAACACAAAAAAGATGATAAAAAAATAATCGAAAATTCCGTCCTTTGAACAAAAAAACGCATCAATTATTGACTATAAATATTTTTATTTTCTCTGTTTTCTGCAAATAATTGTTTATGAAAAATTAAAAAAATAATGCCGATTCGGGAAATTACGCGAGTAAAGGAAAAAAGGAAATTGACAATAAAATCTCCCGAAAGCGTTTTTTCAAATCAATTACAATAAAAACTTTTTTCGTCTACTCTATGAAAGAGAAGTTGCCCTCCCCTGCCATTACTTCAAAATTGCACTTGACGATCCCGAGATCGACCTTGGTATAGGGTCCTTTTTGGGCTTTGATATTGACCTCTTGTCCGCGTCTTTGTATAAAGAACTTCTGTTGATTGAGTGCAGTCGGCGCCAAAAGCGCCCCTTCCACGCCCATTTTATACCACTCAGGGTCATCTCTTTTTACGTCGCTGATCTTGTCGGGGGCTTTCGTTTTGTGGGCGACTCCTTGCGTCTTTCCGTATCCCACGGCAATGACAAGGCACAACTTTTCCCCTTTGTCTATCGTATAAGCGGACTTGACTTTCTTGTACGTCAAAGCTACCCAACAGGTATTCAATCCGAGGGTCTGGCACAGTAAGACCAGTTTTTGCCCGTAGTAACCGCATTTCTCTTCCAACGACTCGTCGTCCTTTCCGATCAATACAAAATAGTTTTTGACCCCGGGAAAAGCACCGTAGTGTGCGATCAGTCCGCCGAACGCCTTCGCTTCATCTGTGACGAACTGTATATGCAAGCCGCTTATTTTGTTGAGTTCGTTGACCTTATCTTTAATGTTTGCTATGATATCTTCCTCGATCGGGCGATCCAGATAGTCTCTGACCGAGTGCCTTTCCCGCACTGCTTGACGATAATCCATGCTGTTCTCCTTTTTATGAAAAGGCGGAAGGATATTCACCTTCCGCCCCCCTATTTTATTGACGATTATTCTTCAATAGGCAAGTTGTCTACGCTTCCTTGTCCTCCCTCATCCGTCCCTTCGCCGGCATATTGGAGAACGAGCTCCGGTTCGCTATTCTCGAACCGTCTGATCGACTCGAAAAGCTGTTTTTCATTGTCATTGACGACATACAGGAAGGACCTGTCGTACGGGAGGTAGATGGTCCTATCGACGTCAACGATATACTCTTTGAATTCGACGATCGCGTCCACATCGGTGAAAAGATCCTCATCGAACAAACCGTTCAAATACTCGAGCGCGTCGTAGAAATTGAACCAGACGGAGGAAAAGAGGTCTTTATCGACGATCAGGCTGATATTTTCGGCATTGACGCGCAGGGCTCCAAAGACGTAACCCAGTGCGGTCATCACGTTAAACTCGCTCTTGACGACAGTCTCCGTTCCGTCATCGTTTTGGACGACTTTGGCGAAGTCATTGGCGACGACTTTCTCGGCGACGGTGGAGATGTCAAGCGGCAAAGATACGGTGCAGACAAGCTCTCCGTCGACGCGCTTGAATAGCTTCGCGACGTCATTGTATACGGCACCCGCCATGACGACGTTGTCATCCTCGTCTATGCAGTCCAAAAACGCGAAATTCTTATTGCGTTGTTCCTGGAAGATCTTGGCGGTAATGGACAATGTATAGTCTTCTTTTCTGCCGTCTACGATCCGCTCCTCGATACAACTGAAGCGGAACGCGCTGTCCAAAAAGTAGACGTATTTTTCGCGCTCGGCGTCGTTGTCGGAATTGACGAACGGGATCGACACGTTGCTGTTGTTGATCTTGAAACTCTTCATATCCACGCTGATCTCAACGTCTTCGCCGTTGAAGATGGTATTGTGATTGTCGCTGTCTTCGACCTTAAGCGTGGCACTGAGCGCCGAGATCTTATTCGTCGTAGTGGTGGTGAAATCGACTTTCAGGGAGGACTCCGGAATATTGCCCGACTCGATGTCCTCGACGGAGATACCGAGTACGCCGGTCAGGATCTCGTCCAGCGCATTGAGCGTATTGGGATCCGAAATTTCTTTGTTGAGCGCCCCGTTCAAAAGATCAACGATCTTTTTCAGGGTCTTGGCGGTGTCGATATCCAGGACGAAGTTCAGTTCGGTCGTGGCGCCGACATCACGCTTCTTTTGGACAAATTCGTCGTCCTTCAGTACGACGATCATTCCCAAAATGATAGCCGGGTTTTTTAAGGAAGAAGAAATACTGCCGGAATTGTCCTTATAGTCAAACGGGAAAGACTTATTCCAGACTTCGGTCTTCAGATCCACGGAAAACTTGGTCGTCCCGATGGCGATATACAACTTCTGCTTATAGAGATAGAGCCCGAGATACAGATCGTCGGTAGAATAGGTCGTATCCGAGCGCTCATTGTCGGACAACTCGAGGCTGAACATGGCGTTGTCTCTATCCTTATAATTATAATTCGTCTTGAGAGAGAGCCAAAAGTCGTTTTTATTGATTTGCAATTTAACTTTGCCGTTGAGCCCGAGAACTTTGGAGCCGTGGTCCAGTTCGTCAATGGACAGGTCTTTTGCCACGGTGGTCAAGCTCGCCCACAACTTGGAATAGACGTCCTGTTTGGTAAGGTCCGACGTTTTGACCCACTTTTCGGAAGTCTCGCCGGACCCGGATCCGGAACCCGAACCCTTTTTGGTCGAGCCGCCGCCTCCGCAAGAACATAACAAAACGGCAACCAGTATCATCGCCAGCGCGCCGAAAACAATCAATCTCCTCTTTTTGATCATACATACCTCCGACCCCTTATCAAAAGCTGTATCTGCAAATTGTTCTTCCTATCTTCTCTCCTTTATTGATTATTTTTCTTTTGTACGTATTTTCAGAATATCCTATTATTATTGTAAAATAAATATAAGATATCTGTCAATATTAAATTTTGGGACGAAAAAAGCGACCGGTCTTTATGACAACCGTGCGATCTCTTCGGCGATGATCTCCTTGAGTCTTGCGCAAGCGTTCTCGATCGGGCAGTCCTCTTTGATCGCTTTGTCGCGGGACTGGATCTCCACTTGACCTTTTTCCAGACTGCGGGGGCTGATGACTACCCGGAGAGGGATCCCCATCAAGTCGCAGTCGTAGAACTTGAATCCGGCGGAAGCGTTCCTGTCGTCGAAAAGGACCTCGACGCCCACTTTTTGCAGTTCTTCATAGAAGGCGAACGCCTTATCTTTGACGTTTTCGTCGTCCAAGCGCAATCCGCACAGATACACTTGCCAAGGAGCGATGGTCATCGGCCAGATCAGACCTTTGTCGTCGTGACTCTCTTCCGCAACCGAAGCGAGCGCTCTGCCGACGCCGATGCCGTAGCAACCCATGATGGGATAAAACGCTTTGCCGTCCTTGTCGAGGACCGTCATATTCATCGCCTTGGTGTACTTTGTGCCGAGCTGGAAGATGTTGCCGACCTCAATACCGTTTTCTAACGATAACGGTTTGCCACAGACGGGGCACCGTTCGCCCGATCTGACTTTGGAGACATCAACGTATTCGACGCCGGGCAGGTCTCTCTCCATATCCAGTCCGCTGAAGTGATACTCGGGCTTGTTGGCACCGCAGATCAAGTTGTTGCCGCGTCTGAGAGACTCGTCGTATACGACGGTAGCGGCAGCCTTCAGTCCGACTGGACCGATATTGCCGGCGACAAAACCGGGCACGTCTTTGAGATTGGCGGGGACAATGTCGGAAGAGATCACTTTTTTAAGTTTGCTCTCGTTGACTTCCAGATCTCCGCGAATGAAGACGACCACGACGTCCTCGGTCCCTTTCTTGAAGTAGCAGACGGCTTTTACGGACTTCTCTTGCGGCGCTTTCAGATAGTCGCAGACCTCTTCGATCGTCCCTTTGTCGGCGGTAAAAACTTCCGACAGCGGTTCGCTCTTATCTTCGCGCGTCTCTCCTCTTACGGATACGGCGACTTCCATATTGGCTTTGTACCCGCATTCCGGGCAAAGGACGATGGTATCTTCCCCTACCGGCGTCAAGAGCATATATTCGTGCGCGATATTGCCGCCCATCATACCGGAGTCCGACTTGACGGCAACCACCCTCTTCATCCCGATACGGCGGAAAATGCGCGTATAGGCGTCGTAGACCCGATAATAATACTTTTCGAGATCTTCGGCGTCGGCATGGAAGGAATAGGCGTCCTTCATCACGAACTCCCTCACGCGGATGAGACCTCCGCGGCTGCGAGCCTCGTCGCGGAACTTGGTCTGGAGCTGATAGACCATAAAAGGAAGCTGTTGATAACTGCTGACGGTATCGCGCGCAAAATGCACGGCGGCTTCCTCGTGGGTCATCCCGAGGACCATATCTCTGCCGCAACGGTCCTTAAAACGGACCATTTCGTCTCCGATGGAATAGTATCTGCCCGACTCCGCCCAAAGTTCTTTAGGCATGACCACCGGGAAAGAGACCTCTTGACCTTCCACGGCGTCCATCTCTTCCCGAATGATGTTTTCTATCTTTCGGGTGATGCGACGTGCAGGAGTCGCCAAAGACCAAATGCCATTGCTGACGAGTTTGATATAGCCCGCTCTCAACAAAAGAACGTGGCTGGGAATAGTCGCGTCGGAAGGAGTCGTCTTGGTACGCTCTCCGACCATCTTACTGAGTAGCATAGCCGCCCCCTTACTTGGTCGCTTTGACGGTGAGGGACCAAGCGCCCAGCTCGTACCCCTCTTTTTCTTCCAAAAGATAGACGTGCACGGTATATTCGCCCGCTTTGGTGAACTTATTGTCGTCCAGTTCAAGCGCGTCCAGATCGGCCTGCTTATAGATCAGGTTGTTGGAGACGGTCTTGGTCGTACCGTCGGACAAATAAGCGGTGATGGTGGGCTTGACGAAAGCGTCGCCTACGTTGACTTTGGTGGACTCGATCTCATACTTGGTCACGGTCGTCTGCGCGCTCGAAGAAGAGCAACCTACGAAGATAGCCGCGACGGAGATAAGGACCATAACGACGGCAACGATGGGAAGAAATTTTTTCATAAAAAACCTCTTTATATATAGTATTTTATTATATTATAAGTAAAAAATGCGAGCGTGTCAACTTAATTGGACCCTATTCGCGTCGCGCCTCTGTAAAAAGGACGATGAAAGCGCAAAATAGTATTGTCGTTTTTATCAAAAATAACGACAAAAATTCTTGAATGCTTTTTAGCCTTTTTTCTAATTTTTACATCGTGTATTTTATCGTAAAAAATAGGAAATTTGCAGTTTTTTGGAATCAATCGTTTTTTTCAAATGCAATAAAAAAAGACGCAGTTAAAACATGCGTCTTTTTTTAATAATTCGGTTTTTTATTACTCGACGGAATGGATCTGTATGAGGGCGGTCAAACTCCCTTTCGACAGCGGGAAGGGTTTGCCTTTGCCGTTCTTGTTGCGGTCGATCAAGATGTCTTCGGAATTGACGTTATTGACGGCGCCGTTGGTATCGACGACGGAGACGACGCACTCTTCGGTGACGTGTCCGGCAAACAGGAGACCTCTGCCCAAAGTATCTATGACCTTAATGCCCTTTCTGGCACGCTTGGAGGGCTCTACGTTGCTGGCGATGACGCGTTTTGCGTACCCGTCAGAGATCAGGAGCAATTCGCCGATGATCTCGTCGTACTCGGTGGGGACCTGTCCTGCCCAGCGGACTTTTTCGCCGTCGTTGAGGCTCATACCGATGACGCCGCCCGCCTTTCTGCCCTGCGACGGGATCTCGTCGTTGCAGTTCAGGCACAGTCCGTCCGTGGATACGAAGACGATATTGTTATCATCGAGTTTCTTTTCCACCGAGACGACTTCGTCACCGTCTTTCAGGACGATCGCCTGATAGACGTCCTTATTGACTATGTATTCTCGAATGGGCGACCGCTTGATCATGCCGTTGGCGGTGGCAAAGAGCAGATCTCCCTCCTCCCCTTCGGATATCTTCAGTAAGGCTACGCCGACTTCGCACTCTTCGGCGTCCGGATACAGCTGTGCAATCGGTTCTCCCTTGTCCGTCCAGGCACTCTCGCGCATTCCCGCGACGTTGAGACGGAAACAGTTCCCCTTGCTGCCGAACACCAGGACCGTCTCCTCTTTTTCGACAAAGACGAGGGATTTTGCCGTCTCGTCCACGGAGGTCGGATTTTCACGGTCGGCTATCATATATCTGCGCGGATTGACGAACTTGACGTTGCCGACGGCGTCAAGGACGACGTAGCCGCGTTTGCCCTCGCCCTTTTCCGCTTGGAAAGCCTTGTGTTCGATGTCCTCGATGTTATCGACGACGATGCTCAGTCTCTTGGAGCGATACTTGTCTCTGATCTCCGACAGCTCTTGGCGGACGACCTTTAACTGTTCGCCTTTACTGCCGATGATCTTTTCCAGTTTGGCGATCAACGCTTTGAGTTCGGCAAGTTCCTTTTGGATCTTGGTGACTTCCATCTTGGTGATGTTGGCAAGGCGCAGGTCGAGGATGGCGTCGGCTTGCTTTTCGCTCAGACCGAAGTGCTGACGCAAGCGATCGCGGGCTTCGGTCCGGCTGTTGCTGGTCTTGATGATCTGTACGACGGTGTCGATGTCGGGCAGGATGATGACGAATCCGTCTAAGATATGCTCGCGCTTTTTGTCGTTGTTGAGATCGAACTGACTGCGGCGCAAGATGACGTTACGCTGGTGCTCGACGTAGTACTTGATGATGTCGAGTAGCCCCAGTTGTTGCGGCTTGCCGTCGGCGATAGCGACCATGTTGACGCCAAAATTGCACTGCAAGTCGGTCTTTTGGTAGAGGGCGTTGAGGACCTTGACGGCGTCCTCGCCCTTTTTCAGACGAATGACTACGCGGATGCCACTCTGATCCGACTCGTCCAAAATTTCTTGTATTCCCGTGAAGATGGACAGTTTTTTGTCCGGGTCCTCTTTTTTGGCGACGACTGCGTCCTCACGCAACTTCATGATCTTCTGCTGCAATTTGGACTTGTCTACGCCGTACGGGATCTCCGTCACGACGATCTGCTGTTTGCCGTTGGCGACGCTTTCGATCTCGGCGCGGGCGCGCATACAGATCCTGCCTCTGCCGGTCGAATAGATGGACTCTAAAGAGTCGTCGGGAATGACAAAACCGCCCGTCGGGAAGTCGGGCCCCTTGATATAGGTCAACATATTGGCAAGCGAAATGCGCGGATTGTCGATATACGCGATCACGCCGTCGATGACTTCGGTCAGATTGTGCGGCGGGATGTTGGTCGCAAGACCGATCGCGATACCCATAGAGCCGTTGACCAAAAGGTTCGGGAATTTTCCGGGCAAGAGGTCCGGCTCCAAGAGACTGTCGTCAAAGTTCTTGACCCACTTTACGGTGTCTTTTTCCAAATCGCGCAAGAGTTCGCAAGCGAGAGCCTCCAGTTTTACCTCGGTATAACGCATAGCGGCGGCGCCGTCGCCGTCGATGGAGCCGAAGTTGCCGTGTCCGTTGACGAGGGTATTCCGCATATTGAAGTCCTGCGCCATTTTGACCATGGCGTCGTATATGCTGGTGTCGCCGTGGGGGTGGTACTTACCTAAGCAATCGCCGACCACACGGGCGGACTTTTTGTAGGGACCGTCGGGCTTCATGTTGAGCTCGTGCATCGTGTACAAAATACGTCTCTGGACCGGCTTCAACCCATCTTCAACACGGGGCAGAGCGCGCTCCAAAATGATGTACTCCGCATAGGGCATCATATAATCCGGGATTGCCTTGGAGAGCGGTCTGTCGATGATCTTTTCTTCAAACGGCGTATTGTCCTGCGCCGCCTTTCTCTTTGCCATAGGTCTTTATCCTCCGAATTTTTCCAAAAACGTATCTATTTTGTTAAACTTAGCATGACGGAAGATGTATTCCTTTCTCTTTTCGGCACCCTCGGTCATGAACAGGTCGAGCATCTCGCCTGCCGCCATCGCGTCGTCCATTTGGACGCGGATCAACATCCTCGTGCGCGGATTGAGCGTGGTCTCCCAAAGCTGTTCTTTGCTCATTTCGCCGAGACCTTTATACCGCTGCACGTCGCCCGCTCCCGCCTTCATTTCGGCGGTGAGTTCATCAAGCTCCTCGTCGTTGTAGGCGTATTTTACGACGCCCTTCTTTTCCACCTTGTATAAAGGCGGCATCCCGACGTATACTTTGCCCTGCAAGATGAGTTCGGGCATGAGCCGATGGAACATCGCAAGCAAAAGCGTCCTTATATGATAGCCGTCGTAGTCGGCATCGGACAGGATGATGACTTTGTGGAATTTGAGATTCTCAATATTAAAGTCAGACTCGGTATCGGTACCCAAAGCCGCGATTATGGTAGCTATTTCTTCGTTTTTATAGATGTTCTCCTTTTTGCCGGCTTTGAGGACGTTGATCGGTTTGCCGCGGAGCGGTAGGACGGCTTGGGTCCTGCGGTCACGCCCTTGTTTTGCCGAGCCGCCAGCCGAATCGCCCTCGACGATAAACAGTTCGCACTCGACGGGATCTTTGGAAGTGCAAGCGGCGAACTTGCCGACGAGCGTCGCGCCCGTGATGGAGTTCTTTTGTCGCTGTTCGATCTTTGCCTTTCGCGCCGCCTCGCGGGTCTTTGCCGCGTCGGAAGCTTTCTTGAAAATAAACTGTGCGATCTGCTTGTTCTTCGGGGACTTGAAAAACTCCGCCATCTTGTCGTAGACGAGCGTCTCCATCAGAGGTTTTATTTCGGCGTTGCCCAATTTCCCTTTGGTCTGTCCCTCGAACTGCGGATTCTGCAGATAGACGGAAACGATGGCGGTCATCCCCCCGCGGCAGTAG
>JAFVAC010000095.1 GCA_017476265.1 Clostridia bacterium | reverse complement strand
ATTTATGACGCTTTTAATCTGCAATACGCCATGCCGCCGTATCCGGCTGACGGCGGCGCGACCTACTACCTCGTTTGTTTTGCGATCGTGACGATGGGGACGCTTCTTTTGACCCTCTTGGTCGGACTCTCCACCGTGCGCAAAAAGCCCGT
The DNA here is from genome assembly GCA_017476265.1 of Clostridia bacterium. Lineage (GTDB taxonomy): Bacteria > Bacillota > Clostridia > Christensenellales > DTU072 > CAG-1782. Next base: position 3,377 of record JAFVAC010000095.1, on the reverse strand, counting down.
CGAACTCTTGGTCGCCAAAGCGCCGAAAGCCGGTCGAAAAGTCCTCGTGGAAAAGATCCCCTTTATTTGGAACAAACTCAGCTTCAAGTACAAGTCCACGGTCAGGAACGTGCTCCTCTTCCGCAGTCGCTTTTATATGACGGTCCTGTCCGTCATCGGCTCCACGGTGCTGGTCTTTGCCGGACTGGGACTGATGGACGCCTCCGGCGCCATCCCGGACGGCGATACTCTCATCAGCATCTCCGTCATCCTCGTGGTCTTTTCCGCCCTCCTGTGCGCCCTGGTCATCTACAATATCACCAACATCAACGTCAGCGAAAGGTGCCGCGAGATCGCCACGCTTATGGTCCTCGGCTATTCCGACGAGGAGGTCACCGGCTACGTCTATCGGGAGATCTACATTATGTGCGCCGTCGGCGCCTTGCTCGGTGTTCCTTTCGGGTGCCTCTTCGTACACTACGTCTTCGGCCTGATCGATATGGGCAGTATCGCGGACGTCCACTGGTGGACCTATCTCATCACCCCCGCCGCCACAATGCTCTTCTGCTTTGTCGCAACCGGACTTTTGCGGCGCAAAATAACGGGCACGGATATGAACGCCTCCCTAAAGACGCTCGAATAAAGCCCTTTCTCGAAAAGTATTCCAAAATAAAACCGTCCGCAAGACATCTTTCTTGCGGACGGACCTTATTGAGAACTATTCTTCCGAAATAACCGATCAAAAATGATTCTTTTTGCAGAAGTCGCTGAGTCTATCCACCGTCTCCTCGCTCAAAATATGCTCTATTTTGCAACACTCCACTTCCGCGGTCCCTTCGGTCACACCGATCCCGATCAAAAAGCGTCGGATGAGTCGGTGCTTGGACAGCGTGGAGGACGCCACTTCCCGCCCCCGCTCGGTCAACACGATCCCGCCGTAACTCTCCTTTTCGATGAGTCCTTTGGCGGCGAGGTCGTTCATAGCGATGCTGACCGCCGCCTTGGAGACGTGCAGGGTCGTCGCGACGTCCACCGACTTCGCCGAGCCGTCGCGTTCGTTTTGCATGATCGCCTCTAAGTAGTCCTCGTTCGATCTGGTGATATCCATAACGCTCCTTTTTTTTGCTCTCGCTTCGTTTATTATTTGGGAAAGGGTTTTCTCGCCCCTCCCCCTTATCGGCAAACGGTCGCATCCGAGGATGCGGCCGCTTGCCGAATACAAATTTAATGGAAGATGATATGGTCTGCAGAAAGTTAAGATCTCTTAACTTCAAATACATTCTACCATATCCTTTTTTCTCTGTCAAGCAAAAAAGTTAAATTGTTTAAACTTTTTCGGAAAAAAATTTACGCTCGTTTCGGAGCGTAAAAAATGTCAATTTTTGTTCGTTTTTATTTTTTCAGGCGGGAAAAGAGCCCTTTCTTTTCGATCGCTTTGACCTCGGCGGCTCCCGCTTCGTATCCGGCTTCGGCGACAGCGCGTTTGATCGCTTCCACGTCCGTACCGTCTTTAGCCGTGACGGTGGCGCACTTGTTTTCGCGGTCGGCGTTGACGCTCTTGACCCCGGGGATCTCTTTGATCGCCTCGTTGACGTGGCGGACGCAGTTGTCGCACATCATACCGTTTATTTCCAGTTTGATCTCTACCATTTTGACCTCCTATTCTCCGATCTTTGCCGATATCTTCGACGTGTTACAGTATACACCGCCGAGTAAGATTTTTCAAGCGCTCAACCTTCATCGTCAAAAAATGCTTTGGTGGGGTATCTTTTCAACTTGTTTCGCTCCTCTTTGTATGCGGGAAAGTACTGCGATAGGACTCTGTAGAATCGCTCGCTGTGGTCGTGGACCTTGAAGTGGGCGAACTCGTGACAGATCACATAGTCGATAACGGACGGCTCCGCCCGATACAGATAGGCGTTGTAGCGGATCTCCGATCGCTGATAAAAGCACTTGCCCCAATAGGTCGTGACGTAGTATACGAGGACCTTGGGGACGGACTTTATTCCGACGTAAGGCGCGGCGAGAGAGAAGAGTTCTTTTGTCCGCTCGGTCAGATATGCCTTCGCTTGCTCCCGGTACCACTTCTTCAGGACTTGTTTTGCCGTGGCTCTTTTCCCGTCCGGGGCGCATACGACGATCTCGTCGCCCGCTATATCGACGCCGTTTTTTCCCTCTTGTATCCGAACGAAGTAGGACTTTCCGAGGATGTGGATCCCCTCTTTTTCGTCCTTTTCTTGATCCGATCGTGCGCGGAGCCATCGCTCGTGTCGCAGCACGAAGTCTCTCACTTCCACAGGCGTGGTCGTTTTGGGGGCACGGACGACGATCCTGCCCTCGTCTACGCGCATACTCATCCGTCTGACGTCGCACAGTACGACGTCGATGGATCGTGGCGTCCCGTCTCGCATAAGAATGACGGTAGAAATCTTTCTTTCGCTCATTTTTCCCCTTTCTTATTCATATATTCTGTCTTGTGAAGCACTATAAACGCCTCGTGAACGCCGCTTTGGGGCTCTCCGTCGTCCTCGCTTTCGGCGCGGTCAACGCCCTCCTGTTTTCTCCCATCGTCATGCCCGACGGCCTGCCCGCCGGCTCCCTGCCCGGCGTGGTCTTTTCGGCGTTGTTTTTGACCTACTATCTCTGCTATTCTCTGCTACTTGCCGAGTATCTCTCGATCCCGGCGCTGAAAAGGGGCGTCTTTTTGCCTTTGCTCGTGCTCGCCCTCGGGTCGGTCTGGTGCGTATTGTACTTTGTGTACGGACTGGACGATATCGGATGCGGCGTCCTGATCGGGTCTTTTGTCCTGTTGCTCTACACCGTCGCGCGCGCCGTGAAAGAATCGACCTTGGCGGTCCTTTTCGGTCTGCCCATCCTCTGTTGGTATGCCTTTTTGGTGGCGAACGCCATCCTCCTCGCCGTCTTTTCCGTCTAAAAAAAACCGTCGGAGCGTGCCGACGGAAGTCTTATTATAGCTGCTTTCTGTCCTTCAACGCCCGCTGCAAAGTCAGTTCGTCGGCGTATTCTATCTCGCTCCCGACCGATATGCCGTACGCAAGACGAGACACCTGCACGCCGAGCGGTTTGACCATATTGGCTATGTACGTCGCGGTCAGTTCGCCGCCGATATCCGGATTGGTGGCGACGATGACCTCTTTGACGCCCGGGAGTCGTGCGACCAACTCTTTCAGTCTGATGTCGTCCACGCCGACGCCCTTTTGGAAGTCGATGACGCCGTGCAGGACGTGATACACTCCCGTACATCCGCCCATCTTCTCAAACGGCGCGACGTCCTTGGGCTCCGCCACCACGCAGACGGTGGACTTGTCGCGGGTGGAGCAGATGTCACACACTTCGCTTTCGGTATAGTTTCCGCACAGTTTGCAGAATCTGACGTT
>JAFVAC010000094.1 GCA_017476265.1 Clostridia bacterium | reverse complement strand
TTTCAAAAAGACGGTCAAAAAACAGAGGCGTTTTTGCCTCTGTTTTTTAAGTTTGGCAAATAGTATTGCTTTTTAATAACTTATAGCGGAAGAAAGGTGCTTGACAGCCTGATTTTTTTACGATAAAATAAAATAGACTTTTGATTTCCGTAAAATTTGGAGGAAGTATGAACTATATTACACGCGAGTTGGAACGAAAGTTTTTGAAAATGAGCGGGTTTTTTAAGGCGGTATTGGTTACGGGAGCAAGACAGGTGGGGAAAACGACTATGCTAAAACACCTGGCGGAGGGGAGCGAGCGCACATACGTCAGTTTGGACAATAGTATGGTGCGAGATTTGGCAAAGAGCGATCCTGTACTTTTCTTTCAGACCTATAAACCGCCCATACTCATAGACGAAGTGCAAAAAGCCCCCGAGCTGTTTGAACAGATCAAGATCATTTGCGACGAGAGCGAAGAAAAGGGTTTGATTTGGATGACGGGATCGCAACAATACAAGATGATGGAGCGCGTCCGGGAGACTTTGGCGGGCAGAGTTGGGCTCCTGGAATTATACGGTCTGTCGCAACGAGAAAAACGAGGCGTCGTGTTTGATGAAGAACTGGATTTTTCCATGCCCGGGCTGCAAGCGCGACAACGAAAAGTGGAGAAAAACGACATCACCCGCGTGTTTGCGCATATTTGGGAAGGGGGAATGCCGCAGGTTTTGGGTGAAGAGGAAGAGTTGCGAAACGAGTATTACAACTCTTACGTCGACACCTATTTGATGCGAGACGTGGCGGAAGCGGGCGGTATCGTCGACGCCGTGCGTTTCCGTAAGTTTTTAACCGGGTGCGGCGCATTGGTCTCACAACAAGTCAATTACACCACGCTTGCCGAATCGGCGGGGATCAGTCCCCCAACAGCAAAGGCTTGGTTGGACATATTGCAAGCACTGCATATAGTTTATCTCTTGAATCCATATTCAAACAATGCTCTTAAGCGGTTGTCCAAGACGCCGAAATTGTATTTCTGTGATACGGGGCTATGCGCTTTTCTTTCGCTGTGGCCCACGCCCGGAGCATTGATGAACGGCGCGGCAAGCGGCGCATACTACGAGAACTACGTTGTGATGGAATTGGTCAAGAATTATGCATATGCAAAGTCAAAAGCCAATCTGACCTATTATCGTGACGATAACGCTAAGGAAATAGACGTAATTGTGGAAGAAAGCAACTTGATCCACCCATTGGAGATCAAAAAATCCGCTATGCCGGACAAACGGGAAGTCAAGAAATTTGCATTGATCGACAAATCCACCCTAACTCGTGGGGCGGGAGGCATTGTTTGTATGTGCGAGGAACCGTTGCCTATTGACGAAAAAGACTGCTTCATTCCCGGGAACCTTATCTGAGCGAGCAGTCTGCGACGCTGCGCTAAGCCCTGTCGCTTGATTAATACTCTTTGTCTTTGAAAATACGCCGGTTCGAGCCGTTTGGGACGATGAAAGTCACAAATGGTGGTATTGCGCTATGGATATCGCCGAAGCGCTGACCGATTCGACCGCGCCGAGAAAGTACTGGTATGCCCTTAAAAAAAGGAAAATTGAGTTGTCGACAATTTGTAGGCAACTGAAATTGAAAGCGCAGGACGGGAAGTATTACAAGACCGACGTGGTGGACGACGCGAGATCCTTATGAAAGGGATCGATTATTCCTACTATGACGAAACGGAAGAATAGAGAGTTTTTAAAAAGCCCGAAGAGAAAACCGGAGACTTTGGGGCTGTCAGGTATTCTGTCAAATTTCATAACAATAAAAAACAGAGGCTCGTATTAGAACCTCTGCTTTTATGTAAGTTTGAGATCTTTCGACACGCGCCAAAGCGCGGCTCAAGATGACACCGGCTATTTCCCGAAGTATCTGTCGAGGAGACCTTGGAAGGCTCTGCCGTGGCGGGCTTCGTCTTTTGCCATTTCGTGGACGGTGTCGTGGATGGCGTCGTAGCCGCGTTGCTTGGCGAGTTTTGCCAGTTCCATCTTGCCCGCGTTGGCGCCGGCTTCGGCTTCCACTCGCATTTGCAGGTTCTTTTTGGTGGAGTCGGTGACGACTTCGCCGAGGAGTTCGGCAAATTTGGCGGCGTGCTCGGCTTCTTCAAAGGCGGCTTTTTCCCAGTACATACCGATCTCGGGATATCCTTCACGATAGGCGACTCTTGCCATAGCGAGATACATACCGACCTCACTGCACTCTCCGTTGAAGTTGTTGCGGAGCTCTTTGACGATGTCCTCTTCCACCTTTTGGGCTTCGCCGACGACGTGCTCGGTGACGTAGGTGACGTCTCCGCCGACCTCATTGAACTTCTCTGCCGGGGCGTGGCAGATGGGGCACTCTTCGGGAAGGGTGTCGCTGGTGTAACCGCATACGGAACAAACGTACTTCATAATAAAAAATCTCCTTATAAATTTGTATTTTTGTTTTTTGCCGATCGCTCGGTTTTTTTTATTTGCAGTCCTCGCACAGACCGTAAAAGTTGAGTTCAAAGGACTCGCATTCGGTCAGATACAGCGTCTTCGTCTGCAGCATGGTGAGGGGATAGTCCCGTATCTTGCCGCAGGCTTTGCAGAAGAAATGAGCGTGCGGTGTCTCGACGTGTCCGTCGAAGCGCTCTTTGCCGTCGGAAGGGTGCAGGACGAGTACCTCTCCCGATTGCGCCAGATCGTGCAGATTTCTGTAGACGGTGGCGAGGGATATCTTCGGGCAGGTCTTGCGGGACAGCGCAAGGACTTCCTCCGCCGTGGGGTGGTCGTAGGACTCCTGCAGTACTCTCACGATGGCCTCCCGCTGGCGGGAATAGTTCTGCATACCGCGCTCCGAAAATAAGAATCTATATCAATTTTAACGCAATCGAAAGTATAATGTCAAGCGCAAAGGAAAAAATCAGGAATTATTCTTGTTTTGTATGGCTAACAAGTCATTTTGTTGACAGGTTTTTTCAGACGAAGTATAATAATACTATGTTTGGATTCGTGACTTTGGTGCTGACGAACAACACGCTCTTGTTGCCGGCGATCGTGGCGATCCCTTTCCGCAAGATGATCTTGCGATTGTGGAAGGCGGGCGTCCGCTTGCTCTGCTCGGCATTTTTCGGGCTGGCGGCTTTGGCGTGTCTTATTTGCGGCTCCTTTCTGACGATGCTGTTCGCCGCGGGAGACCTTGGCGGAGTCATTCTCGGCGAGTTCGCCGCGGAATATTTGCATCCGATGGTCTACTGGGTCCTGATCGCTTGTGCGACGGCGTTTTTGGTCTTTTTCGCGTATTATCTTTTCGGGCGGTCCTCTCTTCGCGGCAGGGGAGAGGCGCTTCGTCCTTCTCCGGTCGTGATCCGTCTTTCCGACGCGGTGGAGGCGTGCAGAAAGCCCCGTTTTATCCTTTTACAATAAGATTTTTTTCATAGGAGCGAGCGAAGGGGATAGTCTCTTTCCGCTCGGCGGACTTTGGCGGTTCTTTCAAGGAGAGCCGGACTCGGCGCATATCGCGCGATAATTTACACGGAGATAAATACAATGTTGACGATAACGAATTTGAGAAAAAAATATCCAAAAAGCGACCGCTATTCGGTCGACGGGTTGAATCTGGAAGTAAAACAAGGGGAGATCTTCGGCTTTTTGGGCAAGAACGGCGCCGGGAAATCGACGACGATCAAGTGCCTGACGGGGATCCTGCCCTTTGACGAAGGGAAGATAGAGATCTGCGGCTACGACGTGCAAAAGGAGCCGAACAAGGCGAAGATGAACGTGGGCTACGTCCCCGACAATCACTCCGTCATAGACAAACTCACCGGGCGGGAGTACGTCAACTACGTCGCCGACGTCTACAAGGTGGGAAAGGAGCGCGAGGAGCGGCTGGAGAGATATCTCGAACTGTTCAATCTCGGCTTTGCCGTGGACCGTCAGATCAAGAGTTATTCTCACGGAATGAAGCAGAAGATCTGCATCACCGCTGCCCTGATCCACGAGCCGAAATTGTGGGTCCTGGACGAGCCGATGATGGGCTTGGACCCGCAGTCCACCGCCGAGATCGTCCTGCATATGCAGGAACACTGCCAAAAAGGCAACACCGTCTTTTTCAGTTCGCACAATCTGGACTTGGTCAAAAAACTCTGCCACCGCGTCGCCATCATCAACAACGGCAAACTCGTCGAAGTGATGGAACTCGCCGGCAACAAGGCAAACCAGGACCGTCTGGAGGAGACTTTCTATACCGCGGCGGGAATGGACCGGGAAAAGATCAAGTCCATACTGGAATTGGAGAACGCCGTCTACGGCGCGGGAGGGACGGATGAATAACTTTCTGATCACACTCAAGATGGAGATCAGGGGGCAATTCGGACTCAACGGCGTCAATGGGAAAAAGGCGATAGGGGGGGTCATCCTCAATCTTTTGTTCGACGCCATCATCTACGCGATCTTTATCATTGGGACATATTTCGTGTCCAAGATGATCCTGCGCGGGTCGGTCCCGATGCAATACGAATACCTCGTGGTCACGACGCTCGCCGGTATGGCGGTGGAGTTGTGCGTGTCCTGCGGCGGGCTCATCAAGTCCCTCTACTACGACGTGGACAACGAACTGTTATTGCGCTTCCCCATCGACGGAATGGAGCTGTTTTCGGCGAAGGCTGCCTTCGTGTTTTTGAAGAACGTGCTCCTTGCGCTACTGTTTACGTTGCCGTTCTACATCTACTACGGCGTCTTTACCGCCCAGCATTGGGGCTTTTATATCGCGGCGGTGGCTACTGCGCTGTATTCGTCCATTCTGCCCTTCTTTTTGGCGAATCTAATCGCCGTGCCCGTCATGCACGTCAACAACACCGTCCGCAACAAGTTCGGACTGAAGTTGGTCCTCATCATCGTTTTGATGGTGGCGGCGTTTTCGGCGTATATGCTGGTGCTTCGGGGCATATTGGAGTACTATCAGACTTCGGAGTCCAACGTCTTTTTCAGCGAAGAAGTTCTCCTCAAGATCAAGTCGATCGCGTCCTCGCTGGTCCCGGCGAGTTGGTTCGCCAACGTCTTGTACAGGGAGCGGCTCTTGCTCAATATCCCTTTGACGGTGGGCGTGACGCTTTTGATCGGCGCCGTCAGTATCCTTTTGTCGAAAAAGAGCTACTACCACACTTTACTCAAGAGTCTGGAGAAGGGCAAAGAGACTTTCACGAAGCGTCCGCCGAAGACGACGAAAATAAACTCTCCTTTCTCGGCGATTTTTTATAACGAACTGCGGGTCATTTTCCGCTCCTTCAACTACTCCTTCCAGTACCTGGCGATGGCGATCGCGGCGCCTCTTATGGTGTATTTCTGCAACGATCTCGCCGTGGCGGTCGGAGACTCGGCGGTGGGCGGCGCGATCATACCCGGATTGACCCTGATGGTCGTGTTGATCTTTGATACCATCATCGTCAGCTTCGCGTCGACGACGATCAGCAGAAACGGCGAGACTTTTTATCTGACCAAGATCTTCCCCGTGCCATACAAGACGCAGATCTTTGCCAAATTTTTGCTCTATATCATGGTGGCGGGCGGGAGCAGTCTCTTGTCCACTCTGGTGACCTGGGCGGCTTTCGGCGGGGAAAAGTACGGCGGATATATCGGGTTCGTGGACGTCATAGCGATCTTTTTCATCTCGCTGCTTATCATTGTGGCGCAGACCGCCGTGGCGATCCTGTCCGATCTTCGGTCACCCACATTTGTAGTCAATGGCGAGGGGGAGCTGACAAAAGTCAACAAAAACGTCTCCAACTCGATGATCCTCGGCATAGTCGTGGCGGTCCTGTACGGACTGGTATGTATGATCCTGACCTACTTGCCCATCGGCGGGTACAGTTCCGGGACGAGGGGACTGTATCTCATCCTCGCCGGGGTGAGTCTTGTTATCGCCGCCGCGAGCGTCCTTACGCTCTTTTTGACGGTGGACAAGAAGTATCAAAAGATCGTGCCGTAAGGAGGGGAATATGAAAAAAATAGTCGTAGCGATGCTTTTACTTTTGCCCCTCATCATCGTGGCGAGCGTCCTGCTTGCCACCGGTGTGATCGCGCACGAGGTGTATATTGCCGTGGAGAGCGTGGAGCTCAACGTGGAAGAGAACAAGACTATGGAGATCGGGCTGTCGCAAGGCAGTTTTTCGCTCACTGCGACGGTCTATCCCACCGCCGCCAGGAACCGCGATGTGGAGTGGTCGATAGAGAACGTCGTCTGCTTCGGCGATGAGATCGAGGAGCCGGTGACCATACAGGACGGACTGGTCCGTTTTTCCACCTATTGCGCCTTTGACGCGGTCGTGACCACCGTCGAGGGCAGAAAGACCGCCAGAGCCAACTTTTACGTCAAATGCGACGAGATGAAAGGGCTGACCTTTACGGCGCCGACGACGCTTGCGGTGGGAGACCGGGCGGAACTGACCGCCGTCCTCGACCCCGTGGACGCCGAAGTGTACGACGTGGAGTGGACTTCGTCTGAGCCTTTTATTTTGGAAGTCGATAAGAACGGCATTTTGAAAGGGAAGTCCCCCGGGACGGCGGAGATCACCGCGTCCGCACAAGGGCATACCTTCACAAGGACCATCGAGGTCACGCCCTCTGTCAGTAGGTTCGGGTCGACTGTGACGACTTCCCGGACGAGTCTCACGTTCGGCGACCTGGGCGTCACCGAGGCGACGGCTCAAAGCGGCGCGACGGTGGACGGGAACGTGATCACGCTCGAGGGCGACGTCGCCGAACTCACTATCGGGGGACAACTTCTTACGATCCGACGTGCGGAAGACGGCGTGACGATCAAAAACGCCGATCTGCTCAAAGAAAGAGTCTATTCCGCCGGCAAGGTCCCGTTGTACGTCGAGGCGGTCTATACGGACGACTTGCGCGCGGGTACGCCGCAGGCGGAAGTGACGGTCTCCGAGGGAGCGACCGAGGAAGACGGAAGAGTTACGTTCAGCACAAAAGGCACATTTAAGGTGACCGTATTGAGTGAATTGGGTACCGTAAGCGAGGACTTTGTCGTAGTTCAACCCGTCTCATACGTTCGACTCAACACGGTGGACGCGGACGACAGACGCGGGATCGCGCAGGAGTCCGTCTATGGGACGCAAGAGTATGCGGCGGAGGGAATAAGAGGCGTCCGCGTGCCGCTTTCCATTCAGTACCCCGTTGACGCCGACTGGGAGGACTTCGAGCTGACGGTCTCTCACCCGGATCTTGTGGAAGTGACGGAAGACCACACGTTGATCGTCAAAAAGACGGTGGAGGAGCCCACCGTCGTGACCGTATCGGTGACGGCGCATCACTCCGCATTTTTGTCCGTCTCCGCGAGAGCCAACAGGCACTTTACGCTTGTTGACGGGATCAACTGCTACTCGTATGCCGACGTCGTCCGCGCTTCGTCCGAAGGCCGAGTGATCGCCCTGCGTAAGGATATCGCTTCGGCGGCGGAGGACGGACTCTTGACGATCGTCGCAGATTGGTACGGCAACGGCTATATGTTGGACGTATCCGCGACGGAAAAAGAGGCGGAGGAAGCCATCATACAAGTGAAGAACAGCGGCGTCCTCGTCACCAACGCCTACATCCGCGGGGACGACGGAGTCAAGATCAACACTCCCAACGGTCTGCACGGCGCCGCGCTCTGGATCGGCTCGCAGGAGGAACAATACTGGGAGGACTACGGCTACCTGGAAGGCGTGCACGTGGAGTATTCTATTTTGGAAAACTGCTACTACTGCGCCGCGGTGACGCGGGCGGAAGTCACCTTCGACGGGTGCATTATGCGTAACGCCAGCAACTTCGGCGTGTATATCCCCAACAACCGCGTCATCGCGATCCGTCGGGAGGACGGCAAGTACTACTACCGCTACATCTACGGCGACGTCACCGTCAACGATTGCATCATCAGCGACGTCATCGCGCCGGCGATCGGCATATCCACTTTTGCATGTGAAAACGACGGGAGCGCGCTCACCCGGCAGAGTACTTTTCATCAGACGGGATTCTTTGACGTCTACAACTGGCAGAACATCACCTCCGACGCTATGCTCGGGAGGGAGTTCTTACCCGGCAACGACCAAGCGAACGCCCTCTTCAGACGATTGATAACAACCTTCTTATCCGACGAACTGGCGAAGTCGAAATATGACAGGATCTGCTACCGAGAGGAGGACGCGAATTATATCCATCTCGGGGTCATCACTTCCGGCGCGCTCAATATCTGCACTACCGAGCCGACCTTTGAGGACCCGCGCTTCAAAACCTTCCCGCTGGCAATGCTGGACGACTACACCAATATCGTCAAACCCTTCCTCGGGCACGAACTGTACCGCATTAACGTCTACCTGTACGAAGTGGACGAGAACATCGGACCGAAGGATAAATTCGTCGCGGATAAATACGCTTTCGAGAAGTTGAGACGAGGAAAAAATGCAGTCTGAAGACGGCGGGATATGTCCGTTGGACGTGAGATGCCTACCGGCGCGATATGCCTGACGGCGCGCAATTTTGCATAAGCGATCTGCAGATTTGCCGTTGGCAAATTTGCAGTTGGCCCTATGGGCAAATTGCAGGATGACGATCAAGCCGTTTGGGGCACCTAAATACGCCTGTCACACCCACGCCGCCGAAATAATTCTTGCGTTTTTTTTGTTTGCGTAGTAGTATGATAAAAGAGCCCATTCGGAGGTGGCGTGTGCAACTGGAAATGAAGTCGGATAAAAAAGAGTACTACAAGTGCAGTATGTACTACATGCGTAGGTACTTCGGTTTGCGGGAGACGATCTTGCTCGCTTTTTTGTTGACGGCGGCGCTTTTGTTGTACTTCCTTGCCGACAGCATCCTCATTCTGATTTTGTTCGGCGTGACGTTGCTCGTACTGCTTTTGACGGTGATCCTGTTCGTGTGGACGACGGTCGCCGGCTGGAAGTCCGACCACGACAAGCAGGGCGTGTACGGCGCAAGGCTTGATTTCGGCGACGAGGCGGTCAGCGTCGATTTTTTGGGAAAAGGCGGAGAAACGCTCTTGACCGAGATACACGAATATAAAAAAATAGAAGCCGTTGTGATCCGCAAGAATTTCGTCTATATTTATGCGGTTATGGCTATATTTTATTATTTTCCGAGAGAAAAGACCGAAAATTTTGATGATTTTGTCCTCTTTTTGAAGGAACACGTCCCGCAAGAAAAGTTCAAATTCAAGACGGTCAAGCGTATTTTTCCGAAAAAGAAAAAGATCAAAATCGACGGTTAAACAGCAAAAAAATCGAACGCTTTTTCTCCCCGTGAAGACGGGGATTTTTTTATAAGGCGAAAGCAGAACCGCTCTTTAAAAGAATTTTCTTATAATATATATATTAAATGCGAAATTGCCTCTTGCCAAAAGAAGTCGTTTGTGATATAGTTATAATAACTGTAGGTATGTACAGTGCGCGACGTTGTAAAAACGGAGGTTTTACAGTATGGAAAAAGCAAACAAAAAGAGTTTTCGACTCGGCGCGGTCCTGATGCTCGTCATCGTGGCCATGCTCGCCGTGTTTACTCTGACCGCCTGCCAGCAGGGGATACAAGCCGTCGGCATCACTCTGGACGAAGAGACCGTCCCGACAGTGGTCCGCGTCGGCGACACCGACTGGATCGGCAAAGTAAAATTACTCGTTACGGTCTCCGAGGAGGAGGACGCAGAGCCCGTGGAGGTCTATCTGCAGAGGAGTATGCTCCCCGCCGAGGTCAGGAACGATCTCAACACCCCGGGCGAAAAGAGCGTCACCGTCTATTACCAAGGCAAGACCGCTACCTTTGAAGTACTGGTCGTGGAAGAGGACGTGGAAGTTGCCACCGTCACTTTCTATGACAGCGAAAACAACAAGATCGTCGCTAAGACCGTGGTCAGGGGAGAGTCCGTCACTCCGCCCACCGCGCCCAAAGTGGAAGGACAGGACTTTGTCGAATGGGTCTTCGTCTCCAACGCTTCTTCCGCCACGAGCGCGCTCCGCTCCGTGCAAGAGGATATGAGCGTTAAGGCAAAATACGCCGACAATGCGAACTTCCATACCGTCACTTTCATCGGACCCGACGGGGACAATCGCGGTACGGTACAGGTCCTGCACGGCAATAAGATCTCCTTAAGCGGTATCGACACCTCCGTACCCTCCGACTACGACGCGTCTACCGTCACCTGGACCCCCGATATCAACACCTACGTCGTCACCAACAACGTCACCGTCCGTATGAACGCGCAAAAGAAGACCAAGACCGTAGAGTACTGCTACGCCTTTGTCTCCAAGCCCGAAGTCACTTACTCGTTGGGCATCAGCGAGAGCGTGGTGGTCGGGTCCTCCGTCACCAAACAAACCGCCGCGCAAAACGCGATCACCCTCCGCGGATTGACCTTCGTGGAATGGCAAAACACCTCCACCAACGTATATACCGATATGAAGTTCGTCGCGATCGTCGCCGACAGAAACTTCACCGTCAGCTACAAAAACGGCGATCACACCTCCGAAACTTTGCTCGCCGGGGCTCGCTACAACCTGCCCACCTCCGCCGCCCCCAAGACGGGGTACACCTTCAACAACGCTTGGCGCGACGACGAAGGGAACGTATATACCGGCAGCGTGGTCGTCAACCGCGACCTCGTGCTGGAAGCGGTCTACAACAAGAAGTCCGCTCCGGTCAAACTGATCTATAACTTCGACCTCCGCGATCCCAACAGCGGTCGCCCCATCGTCGAGGAGAGATACGACAACACGACTCTGTATTCCGACAAGATCGACTTCGATTACGTCTCCGAAAAGTTGGAGGCGATCAAGAGAGGCAACGACGACTATGCCGGATTTGAGATAGAAAGAATAGAATACGACGGCTCCGACGTCACCGCTACGGGCGTAGTCCTCGGAGAGATATTGGGGAGCAACCCGCACGAGTTTATCGTCACCGTCGTCAATGCGGAAAGAGGCACGTCCGATCTGACGATCGAAGGCGGCGTCGTCAAGGCGTACACCGGGAGCGCGACCGCCATCTTCATTCCGGAAAAGACCCCCGACGGGACCCCCGTCACCGAGATCGAAAGCAGAGCCTTCGCCGGAAGGACCATCTCCCGCATCGTCATTCCCGACAGCGTGAAAAAGATCGGTGAAGGCGCGTTCAGCGGAGCGATCTTCGGGTCCGACGTCGAATTGCCCGCCCTTACGACCTTAGGCGACGGCGTCTTCATGGACGCCGGTACGGTCCTCTTGTCCGGCGAGGACGAAGAAGAGGTCTACGCCGAGATCTCCGTCACCTTCAAGTCCGGTCAAGGCACTTTCACGACGCTGCCGAAACAAACCTTCAACGGCACCGAAAACATCGTCGCCGTGACCTTGCCTTCCGGCGTCAAGACGATAGGGGACGAAGCCTTCTGCGGTAGCAATATCGCTTCTATCGACGGACTGGAGTCGGTGGAATCCGTCGGCGATTCCGCTTTTTCGGGGGCCGCTCTTTCCACTCTGTCCTTGCCGAAACTCAAGTCGATCGTCACCGCGGAGAACGACGGCTATAGCTTTGCTTTTGCCGGGATGGAAGATCTCACTTCTTTGAGCCTCTCGACCGAGACGGTCTATGAAGACGGCGAAACAGCCTTGTCTTTCCGTCTGTCGGATATCCTTCTCGACGGCAAATTGACCACGTTGACTTTTGGCAAAGGGATCAAGACGTTCGTCGTCGATACGACCGACGTTTTGACGATCGATGAAGAGAGTTCTCCCATCGGTCTGTATGCTCTGCGCACGATCGAACTGTCCACGGAACTCGCTTCGATCGAGAACGTCAACAACCTCAAGTATCTGACCGCGCTGCGCGCCGTGAACGTCGCCTCCGGCAACGTGAAGTTCGAGTCCGACGCCGGCGTCCTGTATACGCTGGGCGAAAAGACGATCCTCGCTTTCTATCCCAACGCGAAAGGCGGTGACTACACCGTGCCCGCATTGGCGGACGGACTGGCGGACGGCTTTGCTCCCGGCATGATCAACACGCTCACGCTCAACGAACGTATCGTCAAAGCGATCCTTGCCGGAGCGGAACCTGCGGATAGGGCTGCCGACATCCACGTGGAAAACGTCGTCGTCGCCGGGGCGCTCCTCGGAGAAGGGGACGCTTTGGTCGCCAACGTCAACAAGTTGAGAAAAGCCTTCTATTTCGCCAAGAACCTCTACGTCAACGGCGTATTGACCGCCGAAGTCGTGGAAGAGAACGGTTGGAGCGACGTCTTCCCGGTGTCGGGTAGCGACGTATCTATATATAATGAGACGTATGCCCTTGCATACGAAAAGGTCTACGACGCCGAAAAGAAAGCGTCGGCGAGGATCTTGTTCGGCGACATCTCCGCGACGGAGATCGTTGTGCCCGCCACGATCGACGGACTCCGCGTCACCGAGATCGGCGCGGGTGCCTTCTCGGGCTATTCCCGTCTGGAAAAACTCACGATCCAAGCCGAACTGAAAGTCTTCGGCAAAGACGCGTTGAAGGGTGCGACCGCGCTTAGCGAGATCACCGTCGCGTCCTGGACGGAAAAAGCGACGGTAGCCGCCTCTGCTTTTGACGACACTCTGTGGGCAAAGAGCAAGAACCTGCTTGTCCTCGGCGGCAAACTCATCAAGTACAACAA
Organism: Clostridia bacterium; assembly: GCA_017476265.1. GTDB lineage: Bacteria > Bacillota > Clostridia > Christensenellales > DTU072 > CAG-1782. The sequence goes on along the minus strand of JAFVAC010000094.1, from coordinate 35,167 downwards.
CTTCGCCGCGGACGAAGAGAAAGGGATCTCGACCGACCTTGTCGCAGAAGACTTCGGCGGTGCGAAGGAGATTCCGGACGGTTTCTTTAAGGATATGAGCAATCTGACCTCGGTCGTCCTGCCGGCGAGTATGGAAGTCATCGGGAAAGAGGCTTTTGCCAAGAGTGGCGTCAAGTCCATCGACCTCGCCGATGTGCGCAAGATCGGGGACGGTGCCTTTGCCGAGACCTCCTATCTGACAAAAATCGAAATCGTCAACGTCTCCGAAATGGGCGAGGGCGTCTTCAAGAACAGCAACGGGCTGAAAGAGGCTCTGGTGACCGCCACGATCAATAAAGGCTACCTGCCGGTGGAGACCTTCAGCGGATGCGCGTCCTTGACCAAAGTCACTTTCGGTGAAGGTTCCTTGATCGGCTTAGCGCAGGATCAATACGGCGCCAGCAACGCTTTCTACGGTTGCGTGGCGCTCGCCGACGTCGATTTCCTTGCGACGGTGTCCGAGATTCCGGATGGAGCGTTCAGCGGGTGCGCGGCACTCAGAGCGGTGGACTTCACCAAGACTGCCGTGACCTACATAGGCGACCTTGCCTTCTCCGACTGTACCGGACTGGAGGCGATTGTGATCTCCAGCAAGGTGGATCAGATTGGGGCGCTTGCTTTCGGCGGATGCAGTTTGCTCAAAGCGGTCCGGTTCGTCGCTAACGGCGGTATCCTCGCGCCCACGCACGAAGCGCTCGGCGCGGACGTCTTCCCGGTGGACAGCGCGGAAGTCACTTACACCTACAAGATCTATATCGCCAGCAGCGCCTCCGCGACCAACATCAGCAGCTACAGCGCGCGCATCGTCAGAGAGCTGCCCAAGGTGGACTTCAAGATGTATCCCGGATATGCCGCCAATGGCTCTTTGGGTCTGATCGACGAAGAGACTATATATATGGATAAGGCACCCGACGCGCCCGCCTTTGACGGATTCGTGTTCGACGCTTGGTATTACAAACAAAACGAGACCTACAAGAAGGTGGAGTTCCCGTACAGTGTGGTCGCTGACGTGACTTTCTTCGCCCGGTACTTCAACGAGCAAGCCGGCTCCATCGTCGAGTCCGATCTTGTTTTGGACGAAGAGGCGGGGACCTATGCTCTCGTCTCGTATGAAAACGCCACCGACGACGCGGCGTACATTCCGGCGGTCTTCGACGGACATCCCATCACCGTGGTCTATGCGGGCGCTTTCGCCGACTGCACCAATCTGACCGAACTGGTCCTGCCCGAGGGCGTCAAGGTCATCAAGAAGGGCACGCCTGCCGATCCGGACGCGATGCCGCTGTATCTCAAGAAGATCGTCGTGCCCTCCACGGTCACCGAGATCGAGGACGGCGCCTTCGCCAATATGACCAATCTCGACTTCGAGTTCGCCGAAGGGAGCAAGTTGGTCAACGCGAGCAAAGCCGCCTTTGAGGGGACCAAGTGGTACCTGGACAAGAAGGCGACCGCCGAAGAGGGCGGAAACAACGGCTTCATCATAGCCGGTCACCTCGCCATTGAGTACCTCGCCGAGGGCAAACAGATAGAACTGCCGTCCGATCTGTACAAGCTCGCCGACGGGCTCTTCAAAAACAACACCAATATTGAGGAGATCGTCATCAACAACGCTCTCGCGTACATCGGTGACGAGTGCTTCCTCAATGCGACCAATCTCGCCTACGTCACCTATGCGGACACCACCGTCAACAACGAGGTAGACGGCGGCAATCACAATTCCGCTCTGGTCTACGCCACCGCGGAGTCCTTCGAGGGGACCAAGTGGTTGAGCGGGAAGAACAAGGCGATCATCGGCACCATCTTCTTGAAGTATAACGGGTTGGACGGTGAAGACGCCGTGACGATCCCGGACTATGTGACCGTCATCAACGCCAACGCCTTCCGCGGAGACGGTACGGTGAAAGAAGTGCGCTTCGGAGCGCAGAGCAGTCTTGTCAAGATCGGCGACTATGCCTTTGCGGAGAGCAAGTTGACCAAGGTAGAACTCCCCGCCGTCGAGGAGATGGGCGTCGGCGTCTACGCCGGATGCGTGGCTTTGCGCGCCGCAGACCTAAGCAAGGTCCTGTTTGACACGCTGCCGGAGAGAACCTTCGACGGTGACATGTCGTTGGCGAGCCTGACAGTCTCCGACCAAGTGACTTTGCTCGGTACGCACAGCCTGCGCGGTTGCGTCGCTTTGGAGACCATCGTCGCCGACGGCATCGTGCGGACCGACGCTTTTGTCGAGAACGGCTTGATCGATACCGCGTTCTATAACGTCGAAGAGACCGAAGAAGCGCAGTACCTTGTCTTAGGAAAAGTCCTCGTGAAGTATATCCCCGGTACCGTAGCGGCAGAGGAAGAGATCGTGGCGATCGTGCCCGACGGCGTGGAAGTGATCCTCGCCGGAGTCTTCCAATACACCGATATCGCCGTGGTGCGGATCCCCGCGAGCGTCCGCGTCATCGAGCAGAACGCCTTCCTGTACGCTTCGTCCCTGACGCAGGTCGTCTTTGACGTCGAAGAAGAGGAGGTCTCCGGGCTGACCGAGATCGGCGATATGGCTTTCGCCTTCGCCGGCAATCTGTCCACGATGGTCCTGCCCGTCGGTCTGGAGAAGATAGGCGATAGTGCCTTCCGCAATACCGCGCTGACGGACGCGGACATCCCCGCCGCAGTGACGACGATCGGCAAGCGCGCCTTCTACGCCTCCAAAGTGGAGTCCGTGGTCATCGGTACCGGAGTCACTTTCATCGGAGAGGAAGCGTTCGGCTCCTGCGCCAACCTGCACAAGATATCCATAGACTTCGATTCCGAAGTCATGGACGAACTCAACGCCAATATAGAAGAGTACGTCAAGTCCCGGGTGGACGTCGCGATCGAGCTCGGAGAGCGGACCGACGAGTACTCCGTACAGGACTTCGAGACCTATGTGGAAAAGATCTTCGCCAAAGCGACCGCCTCCGCCAAGATCCGTACCTACGTCGATACGCAACTCTACAACTACGTCACCAACAGCACCGACGCTCGCGTCAGAGCTTGGCGTAACGATATCATCGAGATCTACACCAAGGGCGACTATCCGCAAGTCAACTTCGACAACAACGATTACTACATGCCCGCCTTCCAGCAAGAGATCATCACCGAACTGGGCGTCCCCGCCAAGACGGGCAACACCTTTATGGGGTGGTACCTCAGCTATGTTGACGGAAGATACAGCGATCCGCTTGTCCTTCCGTACGAAGTCTACGTCAACACCACCATCTACGCGAAGTGGTTTGTCAATGCTCTCGCCGACGACTCCGAAGGCGACGGCTTGTCCTTCCGTACCGACGGAGAGTCGTACGTCGTGACCGCCGTAGTGCCCAATGAGGAGACGGAAGAGAGCGGCGTGCTGTATATCCCGTCCAAGGTCGGCGGCTTGCCCGTCACGGGGATCGACTTGACTGCCGACGTGCCCGGCGTGACCAAGGTCGTCCTGACCAATGCGAGCGCCTTCGATGGGATGGAGAGCAATATGTTCGCTCACTTCCCCGACCTGAAAGAGATCGAGCTCCTCAGCGACGACGCCGAAGAGTCCGATATGATCGTCGAAGACGGCGTCCTCTACAACAAGGACAAGACCGTGCTCATTTCCTATCTCGTCACCTATAAGCAGCCCGCTGTCGAAGAGAGCGACGAGGCGACCGAAGAAGAGCCCGCGGTGGAAGAGACCGAAAAAGAGATCGCGACCGAGTTCGTCGTGCCCGACACGGTGGAGGAGATCTTGCCGAACGCTTTCCGCAATTCCGGCTTGACCAAGATCACTCTGTCCGCCTCCGTCACGAAGATCGGCGTCGCCGCCTTCAACGCCTCCCTGGAAGAGATCGAGTTCGCCGAAGGGATCCGTTTGGTGGACGCGGACAGCAGGTCTTTTGACAATACGGTCTGGTACCTCGGCAAGGACGGAAGCGTCCCCGCGGCTCGTACCGACTACGTCGTGCAGGGCTCCACGGTCGGCTTCTTCTACTCCGCCGGCAATATGCTCTTGAGATACAAGCAAGAGGCACAAGCCAATGCGCTCGTGATCCCCAACAGTCTGAACGGATTCGATCTGACCGTCATAGCCGGGTATCTCTACGCCGAGGCGAGAGAGAACGGCTCCGTACAGGACGTCAACTTCGAGACGATGACTCTGCCGAACAGACTGGAGAAGATCAATTCGGACGCCTTCGTCAAGATCAACGTGCGTGTGAACATCACCACGGCGAGCACCGTCCTGAACGACATCGCCGACGACGCCTTTACGCACACGACGTACTATAAGAACAACAACAGCGATATGATCCGTTTGGGCAACGTCCTTTTGAAGTGGATCACCACCGCCTCCAACATCACCGTGCCCGAAGGCATCGTGTCGATCAGCAACGACGCCTTCAACAGCAGTCAGGTCCAGAGACTCGTCCTCCCGAGCACCTTGAAGTACATCGGGGATCGCGCTTTCTACAACTGCGCCGGGTTGACCTCCGTCACCCTGCCGGACAGCGTGGAGGTCATCGGCAAAGAGGCGTTCGCCATCTGCCAGTCCCTGACGACGGTAGTCTTCAACGTGGGCTCCAGCGCACTGACCGAGATCGGCGAACAAGCCTTCGAGTCGTGCAGGAACCTGACCGGAGTGGAACTCCCGTACAGACTGGAGTCCCTGGGCGATCGCGCTTTTGAGAACTGCATCCACTTGACCAAAGTGACTTTCGACTACTTCACGGAAGAGAACGTAGACAACGCGGTCGTCACCACGCTGCAAGAGAAGAGCAAGATGACGTATCTGGGCGAAGGCGTCTTCGAGAACTGCCGCGAGCTCGTCGCAATCTCTATCCCGAACGGTATCTCCGCGATCAAGGCGGGCGCTTTCAGAAACTGCACCGCCCTCAAGTCCGCGACCTTCGACGTCGATTTGTCCAAGGTGACCGTCATCGAGACCGAGGCGTTTGCCGGATGCTCTTCGCTCGGCGGAGAGATCAACATCAGCGCGCCCAGCCTGGTCACGTTGGTCTTGCCCAACAGCCTGGTCAGGATCGCCGAGAGCGCCTTTAAGGACTGCGAGTCCCTCTTCGGTGTGCGTATCAATTACAACGTGAGATACATCGAAAACGCGGTCTTCTCCGGCTGCGCTAACCTCACCAAGATCGACGTCTACTCGTCCACGCCCGCGTCCATTGAGGCGTCCAGCTTCAATCGTGGCGACAGCGTCTACAAACTCCGTATCTACGTCGCCAACTCCCCGTCCGGCAACGTGAAGGCGAACTACAAGCGCGAGTGGGCGACCTACGCCGCCAATATCTACGAGCGTAACGAAGTGCCCACGTTGTACTACACGGCGGTAGTAGAGGGCAGAACGGTCTCCTCGAACGGCATAGAGACCGACATCGTCGTCGGACCGAGCTGGAACTACAACGGCACGAACTACGACAACTGGATCTTTGCTCAGTTCGCTACAGTGGCGGATGGCACGACCACGATCGACAGCAGAGCCTCCCGTCTCGAAACGAACGTGAGCAGCGGCAATTACGCCGTCATCCAAGGGAACTACGTCATCGTGATCCTTGACTACGACGAGGTCCGCTTGAGAGCGACTGTGTAGTCGAAAAAGAATCGAATGTCGCCCCCGATGTAAATCGGGGGCGTCCTCTTTTTACGCAATGGATGCAAGAATTTTCCGAATAAAAATACCGAAAATAACTTTACAAACGCCGTTTTGTGTGGTATTATATAGCAAGTGATTGAAAGATGCGCTGTTAACTCAGCTGGTAGAGTGTCTTCTTGACGTGGAGAAAGTCAGCGGTTCGAGTCCGTTACAGCGCACCAGCGAAAAAAGTCGACATTTAGTTGTCGGCTTTTTTCAATATTTACTTTGTTTTCCACCTGTTTTTGGATTTTTAATAATAAAAAGACTTAAAACTGAATCGCTTAACAAGCAATAAGGGGCTACTGTATTGTTTGTTTTGATCTAATATGATATAATTGTGAAGCCGAATGAGGCAAAGGAGAATGTAATTGAGTTATATTGATACAGTGAGAAATTACTGTGAGAAACATAAATATGAAATGCTTGAGGTAGCGAATGTTAAAGGTAAAGAATTTGCAGATATTCCGTATAAGACACTGCTCAAAATACTGAATAGATTGGAAGGAGAGCAAGTTATTACAGGTGTTTCAAGAGGGATTTATTTTATAGGGAAAAGATATGTAAGCGAGGAACGGATTATATCTAAATATACAAACGACGGCAGAGGCATGCTTGTTGGATACTCACTTTTTAACAATATAGGATTAACCGATTTTCAAGATGACAAAATCGAAGTGTTTACCAATGCAATAACCGCAAACCAACATACTATCGGTCGAATATCTCTTAAACGTGTCGATTTGAAATTCAATAACGCAATGGTCGATTTGATATCTTTAATGGAAATCATAGACGCAGGATATGATATCGTCGATTGTAATTATGTTGCTTATATCGAAATTGAATCTTTATTATGTAAAAGTTATACCGATGATTTGTTTAATAAGATTGTTAAGGCAATTAAATATAAATACTCGACGATATTACGACTCAGCCAACTGTTGGATCAATATAGAATAGGAAATATATGTCTTGACCTATATAAAGAAGAGATATGAAACGGAATATACCTAAAACATAATTTTTGAAATTTCTCTTGACTTTTATCAAAAGAGTTGTATAATATAATGATTTGACCTCGATGTCAGATGGATGGTTTGGGAAAGAAAGGAGTTTATATATGTATCACTGGATAGAGGATAAAGAATTCTTAAATAGAATGAAAACACGCTGTTCGGATATTATCAATCAACTCGTGCAAGCCATTAACAGCGAAGGTTCAATGAGAGTGAAACAACATCTTGTTGGAAGCGGAGCAAAGAATTTAATTACGCAAAACGCCGATGAACCCATCGACCTTGATTTTAATCTCGAAATTGAGGATAGTGGGGAGTTTGATATCAATGATTGTCGCGGAATCAAGAAATACGTGCGGGAAAAGTTCGATGAAATTCTAATTAAAGTCGGTTGGGATAATTGTCAGGATTCCACCTCAGCATTAACCACAGACACCTACTATTTTAAAAAGGGAAATCATACGGAGTTTAGCATTGACCTTTGCATCATCACGGTCGACAGAAATGGTAGTTGGTATCGCTTGATTCACGAAAAAACAGGCTTCGTTTCAATGGATCGCTACTATTGGAATGAGGCGCCGAAGTCAAAGGGTCTTACCGAAAGAGTAGAATGGTTGAAAGATAACGATTGCTGGTTTGAAGTCAGAGAGATGTATCTCAATAAGAAGAATATGTATCTTTCACGGAACGATAGCAATCACCATTCTTTCAATGTTTATATTGAAGCGGTTAATGAAGTTTATTTCAAATATAATAGAATTATTATTGGGGCTTAAAAGAATACTTAAAAAAACAAGCAGATATTTCAAAAGTGGCGAAATTAAGGTGTAGCCTTTTCGTACTACTTAGACAAAAACAAAACACACCGCTATGGGTGTGTTTTGTTTTTGGTGCGCTGACGAACTAACGAACCGCAGGTTCGCAATTTCACGCTTTGCGTGAAACTGATGAGGGACAACTAAACACGTTAACGGTATTTGTATCTTCGCGTAGACCAAAACTGAATATCGTATCGGTAAGTCCGAATGGTCCGTTACAGCGCACCAAACAAGAATAATACGAACCCTGACGGAATGTCGGAGTTCGTATTATTTTTTACCCGTGATTATTTCGGCTTAATAATTAAGTAAAACAATTAAAAATTCATTGATAAAAGGCGAGAAAAATTCTCGCCTTTTTGCTTTATGCTACACTTGCCGATGGTTTAAGTGTACCATCTACAATAATATACTTAATTTTATTTTTAGTTTTCAAATCTAATTCGTTATACTTTTTAATGTAGTTAATAAAAGGAATAGTTTTATTGTCTTTTCAATATGTAAAAAAACAATGTCAAGCATCCAAACAATATTATGCACTTATAATGTACTACATTTTTTAATTTGTTGTCAGATTGAGTACAAGTATTTCATAACATACAACTCGTTCGTGGAAAAGTGTATAAATTAAGCAAAAATATTTGTGGAAAAGTGCAATTTCTATATTGATTTTGTTCTGTATTTATGCTATAATATGCTCAAAGATATATAAGGGAGATTGAACATGCTTCAACGAAAAATCTCAAAAAGGATAGAAGACTTCTACAAAAACAAGCCGCATAAAGCGCTTATGATTGTCGGGGCACGTCAGGTGGGCAAGTCATATATTATCAGCGAATTTGCAAAATCTCATTATAAAAGCGTGATAAGAATCGATTTCATTGAGAATACCGATTATGCTTCGATCTTTGCAAAAGCGGAAAGCGCGGAAGAGATTCTTTTGCGTATGTCGGCTCTTTTCGGTGATCGAATGATCCCAGGCGAAACGATGATCATCTTCGACGAAGCGCAAGAATGTAAAGAGTTGGTCACGCAAATCAAGTATTTAGTGCAAGATGGAACGTATGACTATATTCTCAGTGGTTCGTTGCTTGGTACGATTTTTAAGGATATCGTTTCCGCTCCGGTCGGGTATATGGATATTATGGAGATGTATCCTTTGGACTTTGAGGAGTTCGCTTGGGCGAACGGCGTTGGAACGAATGTTATAGATTCTTTGAAAAAAGCGTTTGAAAAAAAGATACCCGTGGACGCATTTATCCATGAACGTATGATGTCGCTTTTTGAATTGTATCTTATCGTTGGCGGAATGCCTGCCGCCGTATCCACCTATTTGGCGACGAAAAATCTTCGCAAAGTGGCGGACGAACAGAATTCCATCATCAAACTCTATAAGCACGACATTTCCAAATACGACGAAAGAAGCCGTTTGTATCTCAACGATATTTTTGATCTGATCCCCAGTGAATTGAACTCGAAAAACAAGCGTTTTATTTTGAAAAATCTGAACGAAAAGGCTCGCTTTGATCGTTATTATGACAGTTTCTTGTGGCTGAAGAACGCCGGCGTCGCTCTTCCCGCAAACGTAGTGGACGAACCGAAGGTCCCCCTTCTTCTTTCCAAGTCGCAGAACCTTTTTAAGCTGTTCTCCAACGACGTAGGATTACTCGCGGCGCAATACGGTGGGGATATTCAACTGAAAATCTTACAGCACGAAACGACGATGAATTTCGGTTCTATATACGAAAACGTCGCCGCTCAGGAACTAACCGCGCACGGGTATCCGCTATACTACTACAATAGCAAAAAGTTCGGAGAGATAGATTTCATTATCGAGAAGGACGGCAAGGTTTTACCCATCGAAATCAAATCGGGAAAAGATTACTATCGTCACAACGCTATGGATAACGTACTGAATCTCTCCGACTATGAAATAGCCGAGGGCTATGTCTTTTGCAACGGAAACGTCGAAGTTCATGATAAGATCGCCTATTTCCCTATATATATGCTTATGTGCTTATCGAGAAAAGAACTTCCGCATGAAGTTATATTTAACTCCGATTTCTCGGACTTAAACGATAAAATATGATCATTCCGAAACGAATAAGTCGAGGTGTCCCATATTGGGACAGATGACCGTTTACAAAGTAAAACGGATACGCTATTATTCATAGTAGGGCAACGGCGATATTGGTTTTTGATGAAAGACGATAAAATAGGATAGAGGCAAAAAAGACAAAAGGTGTTCAAAAGAGCAAAAACAAGAAATAGGAAGATAGCTACAGTGGTTTTTATGAAATAGTTAATATGATGAATATCAAAATAGAAGAGTACTACATCTGTTATTTTGATATTCTAGGATATAGAGAATATATGGAAAGCAACCCGGCAAAGCACAAGAGTTTTTTGGTGAATCTTGAGGCTATTGTTGCAAAAGTACAAAAATTGATTCAGGAGAATTGTAACGGCTTTGGCATTCAGTATAGAACATATTCGGATAATTTTTTATTATTTTCAAATAGAGCAACGCTTCAAAATGATGAGGAAATGCTTAAAACTTTTTCTCGAATTATTCGAATAATACAAATCATTCTATTAGCAGATTTCAATTTGTTAATTCGTGGTGGAATTACAATAGGTGAATTTTACGCAGATGAGAGAATAGTGTTTGGCTCGGGATTATCGGTGACGAATACATTTTCAAACGAATCCCATTAGAGATAATGCTTTTGACAGGACTACGGTTGGGTGAGGTTTGCGGTTTACGATGGTCGGATATAGACTTTGAACGAGGTGTTTTACGCGTCCGCAGAAACAGATTGGCTGCAAAAGGTTTTGTGTATGAGAAAGAGCCAAAAACGAAAACGTCTATCCGCGACGTGCCTATGCCGGAAAATCTGATTGCGGACTTACGCAAATATTATGATTGGTTTGTGGAAGCGGACAGAAGTTTTCCGACAAAGTTGGATGAATTCTATCTCGTCGTCAACATGTATCGAACGCCTGCGTATCCGCACACAATAGGTCATTGGCTGAAAGAGTTTGAAGAGAAACACGGTTTCAAGTATGTATCTTGTCACGGACTGCGGCACACCTATTGCAGTTTACTGCTTTCTCAAAACGTGCCGATACAGACGGTCAGTAAGTATATGGGACACTCAGATTCAACGGTAACCTAAAAAGTTTACAGCCACTTTATTCCCGATACGCTGGACAAAGCGTTAAACGCATTGAAAAAATTGGCGGTTTAATATTTGAAATCGGTATAAAAACGGTATAAGAAAAAAATGACGAGCAAAATCAATATTTAGGTTAAAAATAAAGAAAAACCACAATATATTGTGGTTTTAGTGGTACTCCCGACGGGAATCGAACCCATAACTAACCCTTAGGAGGGGTTTATTATATCCATTTAACTACGGAAGCATTTTTATTAAATTTTATACCGGTTTATATACCGATTTTATTTCACACCTCACATTCTACCACAAAACACGCATTTTAGGGCATATTTTGCTATATATTTTCCGTTTACAGCGGATAGAGCATTCCCTTAGGAGGGGCTTGTTATATCCATTTAACTAAGGAAGCATTCGCTACTCAATATAGTATCGTAAAGCGGGCGTTTTGTCAAGGGATTTCCCCTTTTTATCCCTCTCCCCTATGGCGTCACGTCAACAAATTCGACCGTCACGTCTTTCCTTTCGGTCTCCAGCGTCAAGGACAGGACGTGTCCGAAAAAGCGCTCGGTCCGGCAGAAATAAATTCGTCCGTCGTAGACCTTTCGTCCTATCGGATAGGCGGGGACGGACGGGAGGGCATTAACAATACCCGTCCCCACGCACTTGAGGAGACTCTCTTTTAGCGTCCACACTTCGAAAAAGTCCCCTTTTTTGTACTCCGACTCGGAGGAGACGTAGCGGTACAGGTCGTCCTCAGCCGGGCGGTCCTCTTCTATATCCACCCCGACTTCCACCGGAGCGACCGACATGACGACGTATGCCCCACCGTGGGAGACGTTAAAACAAATCCCCTCTCCTCGCGGCTTGCCGCACTCGTCCCGCGTGACTTTGCCGACGAACCTTTGCATCAGATACGCCGAGCCAAGCCGTCGCAAATAATCGGCGCGGAACTTGAACGCGTCGCAAGACTTCTTGTCCTCGGCGGGGAGTAGGGTGTAGAGTTTTTTTGACTCTCTTTCCAAGTCCTCGAGCCGGAGGCGGTAGATCTTCACATATAGGGACGAAAGATTGTCTTTCATACTGTCAGTATAGTTCATTCATACCTTTTTTTTCAAGCGAAAACGATACGGCGCCGCGCAAAACTTAGCGCGACGCCGTCGTAAGAGGTGTCTCTTTTCCTCTCGTCTTATCCGAGCGTGGAGTAGATCGGGACGTACAGGGCGACCGAGAAGCCGAGCGGAGTCGCCGCCGCCGCTTCGATGTACGGTCCTGCCGCCAAGAAGCTCTGCAGAGCGTTCGTTCCGGCGATCTTCGCCTCGTTCGCCTTCGTTTGATACGTCTCCATATCTCCTGCCGCATACGCTTGAGCGGCGGCTTCTTTCGCCGCGTCGCTTGCCGCCATATACTGCTGATATGCGCCCAAAGCCAACATCACTTCGCCGCACTCGGCGGGATCCGCGCTGGCTTTGAGTTCGTTCTCGTTGCCGAAGACGACCACGTTCCCGCCATCGTTTTCCACGGCGGTGTACGCGGAGACTTTGACGTAGGGCTGTCCTTGCTTGTCGGACAACCACCAGCTGTTCTTTGACGCGTCGGCGGGTTTGACCATGATGACGAAGTTCATCTTCTGGACGCCGTCTATCCAACGTAAAATGGTCAGGTTGTCGTTGACGCTCTTGACGCCGTTTTCGATCAAGGACTTCGCACCGGTCGCGCTCTGCGTCAACCCGTACGCCGTGTACCACACCTCGTCGCCGGAGATCCAGCAATCGACGTGGGTCGCGGTATAGTGGTCCATATTGATCTCGATGTCCAGATTGCTGTAGCCGTTCTCGGAGACGTCCGTGTTTTCCGCGTCCTCATTGGCATACGGTTTGTCATCGACGGAGATCGCCGGACCGAAGGACATCCCGATGTCGGTATTGCTGAGCGTCATCGTGCAGAGGTCGTAGACGTAGAAGCTGTTGCCCCAGTTCTTCTCGATGATGCCGTTGTTGACGATGAGGTTGGTGGCGTGCTTTTCTCCCTCTTGCGCTTGACCGAGGACGCCGTCGCTGTAGCCGGGCGCGTCAAATCCGGAGACCTGACCGTGGAGCATGGTGGAGATAGCCGTTTTTCTGATGGTCACGTTGTCGGTGGTAACGGTACCGCCGCGGATGATCATGCCAAGGTACGCCGCGCTCATCTTCAAGAGGGCTTTTTCCTCGCCGATGTTCTCCGCGTAGGAGGCATATTCGGGCAGCGCGTTCCCTTCGATGCGGAGGTTGTTGAACGTAGCCGTGCCGGTCGCCCACTTGCGTGCGCGGTATCCGTTTGCCTTCAGGTCGGCGCTCTGATAGAAGAAGATACCGATCTGGACGTCCGCGGTCAGATAGTTGGCTCCGGCGTCGCTGTATTGCCCCGTCGTGGAGCCGTATTCGCCGTACCGGTTGTCGATGTACGGCAGGCTCGACCCGTCGATGGCAAAGTAGTTGCCGTTGACGACGATTCGGTCGTTCTTATCGCCCGTGCGGACGTAGACGCCGCGCGCCTTGGTGTCGTTGAGCGGGGCGCCGGTATCGACGTCGTGGAGGGTCACCGGGTTGGAGTAGACTCCGTTGGAGACGTTCTTGTAGATGGTGACGTCCTGCATGTTCTTCCCGTGTCCGATGACATAGTCGGACTCCGCCAGTTCCGCCTTGATATTGCGCAGAATGTTGACGGTGTGGACCTGCGTATTGCTGTAATAGGACTTCAACTCCGCATTGGTGTAGACGTTCTTTCCGTCGTTGAAAGAGACCGTTAAATCAATGGGCTTGCGATCATGAATATCATACTTGGGTGCGAAGCTCAGCTTCAAAGTCCGTCCGATCAACGTCTCGTCGAAATCAAATCTATTCTCTGAAAGGACGTAGAGGTTGGGCGCAATAACATTGTTTTCTTCATCGAAGACGGTAACTTCGATATTCGCCTCCTCCAACGTGAGGATGTTAAGTCCTTTATCCGTAATCGACAAATCGGGGATGTAATACTCCACGCCGGCGGACTGTACATATGCGGCTCTTTGGGTCGCAATCTTGAAGTTTTCGAGCGTGGCGTTGGCGATCATCGAGTTGAAGTTGCTGCCGGTTTCCATCCCGGTGACGTCGTAGACGACCTTGGTCTTGTATGTCTTGACGGGATCACCATCAGCATCAATATACAAGTTCAACGTGAAATCGCCGGTAAGGACGGGGGTGATTTCATTCGGGGCGGTCTTTTGATACAAAGTCTCTCCGCCGGCAACCAACGCGTATCCGTCGAAAGTATAGGTCGCTCCGACCAAGAGGACCAGCGTATACTCTTGATCGTCACCGAAGACTTCAAAGAAGTAGTCCATATCGTTGCCCATGCTGTTAGTCGCCCTATAGAAACTGTGATCTTCCCACACCACGACAAGATACATATTGTTGGTCTCGGTATAGACGCCTTCGATCGCCGTAAAGTCCTCTCCGTCTCGCGTGTATTTCACGAATGTGTATCCGAATCTGCTCGCCTCGGGGATATTATACTCTTCGTTGTACACGACGGGGATCTCGCGAATGTCGTCCTCGTCGTATCGAACGTAGATGACGTACTTGTTGGCTTCGAACACTGCATAGAGATCGGTGTTGTTTTCGATCTCGGACGCAAAGTCGAACGCTTCCGACCCGTCCAAAGAGAGCGACCAGTGTACGAAGGTATAGCCGGTCTTGGTCGGATCGCTCATCGCTTCGACGGTCTGATATTGATAGATCGTCTTTGCTCCGTTGGCGTACAGTTCTCCGTTCTCGTTGCGGAAATTGACCGTCCTTTCATTGCGCGTATATTGCGCGACGACGGTGATATCGGTAGTAAACGTATACATCCCGCCCGCGTACTCTTCGCCGTCGAGGGTGAAGTGCGTGAAGGTATAGCCGCGTCTGACCATCGTCGCGGGCAACGTGAGCGTCGCGCCGTAATCGACGTCTATTACGGCGACTTCCTCCCCGCCGTTCTCATCGACGGTGACTTTGTAAGTGTTGACCGAGAACACGGCGTAAAGGTTGGTATCGTTTTCGACCTCCGTCAACGGGTTATACTCGGCGCCGCCCGCGCTGAGCGACCAGTACAGGAAGGTGTAGCCGGTCTTTTCGGGTTCGGCGATCGGAGTGACGGCGTCGTACTGATAGACCGTGACGGTATCGATCAACGAACCATCCGCATAGAAATCGACTTCTCTTGTGTTGCGCGTATAGACAGCGGTGATCGTGATGTCGGTCGTGTAGACGTAGTCTTGACCGATCTCGAACGCTTCTCCGTTGTACTCATACCCGGCGAAGGTATAGCCGCGCTTTTCCAAAGAGTCGTACAAGTCGAGGACCTCGCCGTACTCGACGTATATCTGTTCGACCGGTTGACCGTTGTTCTTGTCGAGCGTGACGGTATATTGATTGACCCGATACACGGCATAGATGGTCGTATCTACGGAGATCGCAGTGCCCCAGTCGAACTCGTCGGCGTCTGAAGATTTCTCGGTCGCCCATTTGACAAAGGAGTAGCCTGTCTTTTCGGGCGCGGAGAAGTATGTCGCGGAACCGCCTCTTGCAAAGGTCTGCGAAGCCCCGACGGACTCTCCGGTGACGCCGTCGATGAAGATAACGGTGCACTTGTCGTAGTCGGGATTTTCGGTATAGACGGGCGTAACGGTGATATTGCCCACCCAGTCTATCGTCCCGGTACAAGCGAAGGGCTCCCCATTGTACTCGTATCCGGTAAAAGTCAACCAAGCGTGGTCTATATCGATACCCACTTTGGCTCGGATCCTTGCGTCGGTCTCGTCATCGGGATCGGGCAAGGTATAGACCCGTCCGTATGCCGCGGCGGGGAAAGACGCTTCTTCCCAGCCGGCCACCGTGACGGAAGCCGCTTTCGGAGACTTTTTGACGTAGAAGACGGTCGTCTCGGTGATGGGATAGTCGGATAGAACAACGGCGTTTCCTCCGAAGTCGCCACTCCCGTAATACCCGTCGATATTGTACCCAAATATTGCGTCTACCGCCGTCGCATACGCGTTGTGGTTGACGTTCTGGGTCTTCAATACCGTCACGCCGTCCAAGAACGTGACCTCATAACTCTTGATCTGCCACACCGCGCTGACGGTGACGTTGTTGAGATAGGTGTAGGTCCCGGAAAGCGTCATTTCGGTCGCAACGCCGTTGATATCGACGGTGTATCTGACAAAGTCGTACCCCGTGCGGGTCGCTTGGGTCAGGGTATATGCTTTTCCGTACTCAACCGTCAGTTGCTCGATGGCGTCGCCGCCGTTGACTTTGTAGCTGATTGTGAAGTTCTGTCCTTTGACTTTGACGTAGAAAGTGGTATTTTCGGTGATCTTGGTCGTGCCGACGGTTATCTTATCCCCGTCGCAAGCCGAAGTCGTATAGACCCCCTCGATCTCGTAGCCCGTCGCCACCGTCGGCAGGGTCGCGGTCTCGTTGTAGGCGACCGTCTGCGCTTGTCCCAAGGGCTCTTCGCTGTCCGCGTCAAGGAAGGCGACGGTATAGTCGTTCTTACTCCAGTTCGCCACGAGACGAGCGCCCAACGTGCGGGCATACGTCCCGCTCAAAGCAAAATCCTGTCCGTCCAACGTATATCCGACGAAGGTATATCCCGCCCTGGTCGGTGCGGTCAGAGTATACGCTTGCCCGTAGGTCGCGGTATAGTCGGCGACCTCTTCTCCGCCCGCGGTATCGAAGGTGATGAGATAGGTCTTGGCAGTGAAGCGGGCGTACAAGTCAAGATCGCTCGTCACGGGCGTGGTACGCACATACGCTTCTTGCGCGTCTTGCTCGAACCACCCGTCGAAGGTGTAGCCATCTTGAGCCAGTTGATTGGGCGCGACCTTGTTGCCGTGTTCGATCTCGATCTCCTCGTCCTCTTCTCCTTCCACGTGCAGAGTGACCGTGTAGACCCTTTTGGTCCACTCGGCGGTGATACGCACGTTGGTCGTAAGCGTATAGGTCCCGGTCGTGGCAAAGTCGTGCTTCTCCCCTTCCGCGTCAACGTAGGTGTACTTGACGAAGTCGTACCCTTCGCGCGTCGGTACGGGAATGGTGTACTCCGCCCCGGTGGAGACGGCGACTCTGTCCACCGCGCTTCCTCCGTTGCTGTCCACGACGACGTACCGCTGTTGCTGCGCGTATTTTGCGTAGACGTCCACGTTGTCGGTGATGGAGCCGTCTCTCTGGAATACGCTCGTCCCCTCCTCGTCCAGATACCACCCGACGAAGGTATACCCCGTCGCGGGCGTGGGATCCTGCGGCATGGTGACCGTCTTTCCGTCCCCCACTTTGACGGTGGCGTATACTTCGTCCCCGTTGTGGAAAGTGACGGTAAAGGACGTCTCTTCGCCGCAGGCGTAGAGACAGAGCACTGCTATCATAACCATAACGGTCAATAAAAACAGCTTTCCGATGCCTTTTTTCATGATCTTACTCTCCTTTTCATTTTTTTACATTATATATCAACCGTACCGCCCGTTTCTTTCTTGGGCACGAGATGAATATTCGAAGTTTTTCCGTTTTTGGTGGACACCGTGATGACGACGTCTACGTCTCTGTCAAAGGTGACGTACCCCGTCGCGTCCACCGTGACTTCCGCCTTGGTCGAGGTGAATTTCACCTCCGTGTCGGTGGTATCGTCGGGCAGGATCACCCATTGCAGTTGATATCCGAGATCGGTCCGCTCCACCGAAATCGTTGCGCCGTCCTCCAAGCGATTGCCCTCGGCGTCCACGAAGTAGACGTCCCGTGCGCCGATCTCGTTGAAGTACGACTCGATGGCGTTTCCTAATACGCTGATGAGAAGAATGGCGAGGACGCATTCGACAAGAACCACAAGAATGACTATCTTTTTATTCATATCGCCCTCCCTATCCTTGGATCTCGTTGAAGTAAGCCTTCAGATTGCTGATGTACAGATACAGTCTCGCGCCGAAGAAGGCGTAAGCGATCAATATCAACCGTATCCAGCCGGTCAAATGGCTGTCGAACAATAGCAAGAGTCCGATCACGCCGAAGAGCGTGGAGATGACGAACCCGATCACGAGCGCTCTCGCCACGTTGGGGTTGTCCACAACGGCGTCCCCTTTGACGGCGTAGTCGTTGACTTTCGGATTGGTGATGTCCAGTTGGAAGGACCAGAGGATGTTACCTAACGAGACCGGAATGATGGTAAAGACCATCAATACGATGTCCACGGCGGACAACTTGGTGGTGACGGTCAGGACGATACACATCGTCGCTACGGCAAGGAGATCGACGACCATGGTCACGAGGACCTTTGCCCAAGTGACGATCATCGTATTGCTCGGGGCAGCCTTCAGGACCGAAAACTCGCTCCCTTCGCTCGAAAGCGCCTGCGCGCAATTTGCGTTGTAGGTGGACAAAAGAGACAGCGTGATCATCAGATTGAACGCGACCGTCAAATACGTCCCGTAGTCGCTGGTCCGGATCCCCGCCACGACGAAATTGAGTACATACGACAAAATCGGGAAGACAAACACGATGGTGACCGCCGAGATGATGGAGGACGAGGTCCGGAACATCAACTTGAACTCCTTGCGGACAAAGGTCAGGAAGAGATTGTTGTGCTTATGCTCGCGCACTCTGTGCTTTTTGGTGACGGAATTCTCCGACGCACCGGACGCCGCCTTGAAGTAGAAGGGCATCGCCACCAAAAAGGTCAGCGCGGCGACGGCGGCGAAGATAATCAGGGCGATCGGCAGATACAGATACACCTTCTGCCCGAACGCCGCACGTCCGATGAAGTTGTAGAACAGGGCAAAACGATTGAATTGTACCAAACTCGCCTCGAAAGAGGTCATAAACTGGTTATAGATCGCGATGAGACGAATGGGACGAGGGAGCTTGTCTAATAAAAAGACGATGAGAATAAAGACTCCGATAAGAGTCGCCGCAATGACCGCGGCGTAAAGGACGGAGTGATTTTCCAAAAACTTCTTGACAAAGATAAACGGTATGGAGAGGATCGCGCTGATGAAGACCGGGAAGAGCGTCAAGAACAGCCAAATCGGGATCAGTTGCAGCCAATAAGCCACGCCGCCACCCGACGCCAAACCGTAACTGAACAAGAACGGCAAGATGAAAAAGCAGCTCTTTTTCAGTTCTCCGAGTGTGAAGACGATGATCTTGCTGACGAAAATCTCGTTGTACTTGCACGGGAACGCCATCAGAATAAGGTTCTCTTTCCCATTGTAGAGTACCGCCATCATACTGCCGACGCAGGTGACGATGCTGATGATCTGCGTGACGAACAGCACCGACGTAAAGAGATCGGTCCCGATCTTGAAACTGTACGAACCCTTCAGGTAGCCGAACAAATAGTTCAGTCCGAAGGTCACTCCCGCGATCACGAGGACACTCAAAAAGAGATTGAACGCCAGTTTTTTCTTGTTGGCTGTCTTGACGGAACGGAACTTTTCCCCCGCCTGTAAGAGGACAAGGTACTTGATCCGCCTTGCGACGCTGTTTTTTATCGCACCGACGTTCTTAGCCATTGCTCTCTCCATCCGTCGCCGCGACGAGTTCTTCCCGCCCATCCGACTCGTCCGAGGGATCGTCTCCGTCCCTGTCTCCGCTCTCCGCCATGGACGCGTACTTGAGGTACAACTCTTCCAGCGACTTTCCTTCGGCTTTCAATTCTTCCGGTGTGCAGACCCGGCAGAGTTTGCCGCCGGCGATGATCGCCACGCGGTCGCATATCTTTTCCACGACCTCTATGACGTGACTGGAGAAGAAGACGATGTTCCCCTCGTCGGCGTGACGACGCATACACTCTTTGATCTGATAAGAGCTGGTCGGATCCAGCCCGGTCAAGGGCTCGTCGAGGACCCAAACCTTGGGATTGTGAATGAGCGCGGATATGACCATCAACTTCTGCTTCATACCGTGGGAATAGCTCTTGATCTCCCGATCGAGTGCGTCGGTCAGACCGAACATTTCGCCGTATTTTGCGATCCTCGCTTCTTTGTCTTCCTCTTTGACCATATACAGATCGGCGACGTATCCGACGTACTCCCGCCCGGTCAACTTTTCATACACGGCGTGATTGTCGCTGACGTAGCCGATATTCAACTTCGCCTCCAACGGTTGACGCGCGATGTCGTACCCTTGTATCTCGATCGTCCCCTCGGTGATCGTCTGGATCCCGACCAGGGACTTGATGGTGGTGGACTTGCCCGCGCCGTTGGGTCCGATGAATCCGAAGACTTCTCCCTCGTGGATCTCGAGGTTGAGGTCGGTGACCGCCTTGCGGTCGCTCCCGGCGTACGTCTTGGAAAAGTGGCTGATTTTTATCATATGCGCTCCTTCGGGATGTAGCGGCTCTTTCGGCGACCTCCCGTTCAGTTCTTTCAACAGATCGAGTTTGTCCACTCGTCTCAGCTTCTTTCTTCGTGCGAGTTCTTTATGCGAGTCCTCCACGCGGTACAAAATACCGTATACGCCCCAAAAGGCGAACATCAACGCTACCGAAATGAGGTAGATGACGATGATATACATATAATAGAACGTCATCAAGGTGTCCCCTACTTGGAACTTCCATACGAAGTTGTATTTGATGGGGATCGCCCAGGAGAACTTGTTGACGAAGAAGTCGGAATAAAGGAAGAAATAGTCGATATCGATGTGCCCTTTTTGTCCGTATGCCAAAGTGATCGGCTGGAGGGAGGCGGAATTGTTGAACCAGCCGTCCATGACGGCGGCAAAGAGGACGTAGAAGGTGAAAAACATGATCGCCTTTTTCATCAACTTCATCGTCGGTCGGTCGAACACTTTCAAGGACACGCCAAGCAGAGGCAACACGATGGCGTAAATGTGGTTGTAGAAAAAGACGATGTTCCCCATGGACGTGAACTCGTTTTTCGTCGTCGGCATAAGGAGCGCCATCATCGCGCCCATAATATTGACAAGGTAGGTGAAATAGAAGACGCCCTTCAAGTCGAAGACGTAGGCAAAGAACATCAACGCGATGGCGGTATTGCACAAGTGCAACGGCAAAGAGGATATGATCGTCTTGCCGGGATAGTAGTACTGGGAGAAATAGGCAAAGAAGCCGGAGAGGGCCAGCATAATGAGGACGTAGCGTCTCTCTGCCCGACTGCGCTTGCGGAAAATGAACTGCACCGCGAACGGGAAGATCATCGTCAGATAGATGAGCAGACGATGAGGCACCGAAAAACCTTTCGGCGTTTTGCCGACCAGCCCGAACAGGAGTTGGGGCGCGTACACCGGCATAAATGCGATGAGATAGAAGAGAATGTACAGAGCGAGTTTTCCCATACGCCTGCCGAAGTCAGCGAAGTCCTTTTCGACAAAAAAGCGTATCACGCGCTCGATCCCGATGGCACCGTTGAGGGCGATGATACAGGCGTAGACGATCACCCGCCAGGAGTACAGATCGGTCCCGCCGGAGGGCGTATAGACGATGGTCGCCGCGATCGCGCGGAAGAAGACGCCGTTAAAGAGCGTCACAAGCGTCGTGACAAGGACGGTGAAGTCCTTTCCTTCCCGCTTGTCGAAGAAGGGCAAGAGGACAGTGACGGCTATCGAAAAGAGGGTAAACCACTTCAGAATGGTCAAAAAGACGACGGATACCGCGGAAAAAGGCAGATAGGTATAGACGGCCGGTACGCCGTAATCGTCCGGTTTCGGCGCGGGCATGAAGTCGCTCGATACGCCTATCTGCGAAGCGATGGCCTCCCGCATGAAGAGGTGGGGCATAAAGAGCAAAAAGAGGACGACCGAAAGGGCCTTGAAGAAAAGGTCCTTCCACTCATACGCCTTTTTCCTTATATATATCTTTTTGTTGCCGAGACCTCTCCCGACGAAGTAGAACGCCGCTCCGAAAGCGACCGTCCCACATAATAGTATCGCTTCGTTCATAACTTTAGTATCAAATCAGAAAACCGACCGGACAAAACCCGTCATACCATAAAACTCGCATAAAACCCGAAAAACTCAACTGCGGATGCGGCAAAGGGAAAGTCTGTCTACGCTACGATAGGGATATCGGACAAAACATACGCCCGGATCTTCGTCCGTACTTACGGCGGACTCCTCCGTCATTCTCTTGTCGATCGGACGGGAAAGGCTCACGCCTACGATGCACAGAGCGGTCGCCAACCCCAAAAAGAGCAGGTAGACCAGGCGGAAAACCACGTCGGTGACCAGTTGGTGTCCGAACAGGACGAACACCGACCCTTGCGAAAAGATCGACTCGAAGAGGTTTTCCTCAACGTGCAACGCTTTGTTATATAAATAGAGGCACAGGAAAAATTCCGCAGGGAGAAAAATCAGGTACAAGACCGCCGTCTTGACCGCGTACCTCAACGAGAATCGCTTTCTGAAAATCGCCGTCGCCACTCGCACCAAAAACGGCACGGACGCCGCGGCGAAAAACAGTAACGTCGAAAACAGACCGATAGTCATACCGTATCTCCCTTCCATTTGTGACCTTATTATACCACACCTGTAAAAGCCTGTCAACTCCTCGATTTCGGAGCCCATTTTTGCGATCGGACGGCATAAAAAAAGCGCCGCGGCAACGGCGCTCAACGATCCTTGATTTATCAGTCCTGCTTACTCGGCAGGCACTCGACAAAGACAATTTCGCCGCTTATTTCGGTGCCCGCGGCGGCGTAGGGCAAGAAGAAGTAGTCGCCCTTTTTTATCGGTCTGTCGCCAACCGTCCCATTCCCGTCCACCACAACGTAGACGGCGGGTCCGGGACCTATTGGCATAGAGGAGTCTCTCAGTGTAAATCTGTTGAGTGCAAAGCACGGCGTATCCGCATAGGAAATAAGCGACTCTTTCAGGACGCCGTTTTCCGAAAATACGGTTTTAGGTGTCTTTTTCGCCATGTTAAGAGCCCTTTCTCCGTACAAATCAAAATCAAAGCAGTCGAGAGCGGTGGACTTGTCCAGACCGATGTACTCCTCCTTATAGGAGATATGGTAGTCTCCGCACCAGCGCTCCGGCTGGATGGTGAAGTCGGTCGGCTCCTGTATTTCTATCACGGTACACCCTTCGCCGATGGCGTGTATGAGCCCGGCGGTGATGAGGTACACGTCGCCCACTTTGGGGGTGACGCAGGTAAGTACGGTGGTCATGGCGTCCCTGTCCTCTTCGCTCCGCTCCTCGAGGTCGGACAAGGTCTCTTTGTCGATTTTTTTGTTGAATCCGAAGTACAGTTTCGGGTCCTCTCTGGTCGCTATCACCAGCCACGCTTCGGTCTTGCCGTATTCGCTGTCAAAGTGCTTTTTCGAGAACTCTTTGGTCGGATGGACCTGCACGGGAAGTCGAATGGCGCTGTCCAGGAACTTGACCAGGCAGTCGTACTTTCTATTGCCGAGCGTCTCCTCCGGGAACTCTTCCAATAGGTCGTCCAAAAAGATATCCGTGCCCTTGACGACGGACACGCCGTCTCGCGGTCCGAAATAGCGCGGATTGATGGCTCTTACTTTGCTCGCCACCCACTCTTCGGGAAAGATCCCATCCTCCGCGTCGGGCAAAAACCCGTCAAACCCCTTTCCTCCGAGGTAGACACGATAGACGCGGTTGTTTTCAAAAAAAATCGGCTTTTTTACGATCTCTTCTCTTTCTATTGTCCTCTCCATATATCGCCTCCGATCGAAAAGACGCATTTCGTCTTCACCGATGAGTATACCATCGTTCTTACGGCTTTGTCAATCGTGGGTAGGCGGACCCATCTACGCTTCGCGGTGTTGACTTCTTTCCCTTTCTACAGTACAATAAAAATAGTTTTTTGGCGGGAAGTATGTCGGATACAAATAAATATGTCTCGAAAAAGGAGCTTTGGACCTTCGGTATAGCCGCGCTCGGGCAGGGCACGGTCTATACCGTCATGAGTAGTTACGTCTCCGACTTCTACATCAACGTGATGCAGTTGCCTCTCGTCTTCGTCATGCTCTTAATGCTCCTTGCCAGAGTATGGGACGCGATCAACGATTCTCTTATGGGCTTCGTCGCCGACCGCGCCACCTCGCCTTTCGGCAAGTTACGTCCCTACGTTCTGTTCGCCGCGGCGCCCATCGCCACGCTGACGGTATTGATGTACTTCGCTCCCGAAATCGGCAGGACGGGATCGATGCTCTATGCCGGAGCCGTCTACGTCCTGTGGGGTATGGCGTACACCGTCGCCGACGTGCCTTTCTGGAGTCTGCCAAACGTTATGACCCCCCTCCCCGACGAACGGGCGAACGTGATCGCCTTCGGTCGGACGCTCAACGGGGTCGGGAGCGTCTTCCCTATTCTTTTGTTCTCCGGACTCGGCTTTGTCCTGCCCTATCTGACCGAAAAGACGGGCGTCGAACTCGACAAGACGAAGTATCTCATCCTCGCCGCGGTCTGCACCGCGGTCGGTATGGCTCTCTACGTCAACAGCTACTTCCATATCAAAGAGCGGGTCCTGCCTCCCCGAAAAAAATCGGACGGACAGGTCCTGAAAAGGATCCTCTCCTGCAAACCTCTTATGTTGGTGGTCCTGATGGGCGTCCTTGCCTCGGGTAGGTATATGACGCAGGCGGCGTCGGTGCACGTTGCCAGATACGCCTTTTACGTCGGACCCGATCTCGCTTTAGTGGACAATCCCACCGCCGCAATCCAGTCCTCCATCACGATCGTCAACGTCATCCTGACGGCATGCTCCGCCCTCGGCATGTTCGGCTCTATGCTGCTCATGCCCCTTTTGTACAAAAAGTACGACTACAAAAAGATCGTCCTCTTCTCCTGCTTAGCCGGGTTTATCGCCTCGCTCATGACCACGCTTCTCGGCGGGTTGAGTATCTACTACAATATGGGTTCGCTCTTTTTTGCGACCATCCCCTTCGTCGTCTTGCAGTGCGTGCCTCTCGGCGTACTGAACACGACGTCCTACGCGATGGTTGGCGACTGCCTTGACTATATGGAATGGAAGACGGGCTACCGCGACAACGCCCTCGGCAGCGCTTGCCAAAGTTTCGTCAACAAATTGGGCAACGCATTGGCGACCACGCTTATTATCGTCGTCTATCTTCTGATCGACCTCAACCCCGCCGATATGTACGCCTCGTCCGCTGTGGTCGTTGCGACAGATCTGCCGTTTTTGCAGCGGTTTGCGATGTTTTCGACCGTTTCGTTGATACAGGGAGTCAGTTTGCTGCTATGCACCATCCCCATCTTTTTCTACGATCTGACCGGGGAAAAGAAAGCGACCGTCACAAAAGAACTGGCTTTACGCCGCGCCCAAGACGATATAAAAAAGAACTGACCGCGTTT
Organism: Clostridia bacterium; assembly: GCA_017476265.1. Lineage (GTDB taxonomy): Bacteria > Bacillota > Clostridia > Christensenellales > DTU072 > CAG-1782. Next base: position 10,132 of record JAFVAC010000094.1, on the reverse strand, counting down.
GAAATTTTTGACGCACTTTATCGCGCGCGCTTTACAAATCGATAGCTATTCTTGTATAATAATATCATATTTTTTCCCGAGGTGAACGAATGAAGGAAATAGGGTTCAGCGGCGAACTGTATACGAAGTTACAGACCGAAAAGATCCTCGAACGGATCAAAAAATTCGACAACAAACTGTATCTGGAATTCGGCGGAAAACTCTTCGACGATATGCACGCCTACAGAGTCCTGCCCGGTTTTGCGTACAACAACAAGATCAACATCTTGAAGCAACTCAAGGACAAGGCGGAGATCATCTTCGTCATCAGCGCGGGCGATATCGAGCGCAATAAAATAAGAGCGGACTTCGGCATCACATACGGCAACGACGTCCTCCGTCTCATCGACAAGATCCGCGCGATGGGCATCTATGTGAGCAGTGTGGTCGTCACGCAATACACCGGTCAGTCCGCCGCCGACGTCTTTTTGCACAAACTGGAGCGCCGGGGAGAAAAGACCTACGTCCACCGCTGTACCAAAGGTTATCCCACCGACGTGGACACCATCGTCTCCGACGAGGGCTACGGCGCCAATCCGTACATCGAGACCACCCGTCCCTTGGTCGTCGTGACTGCGCCCGGACCCGGCAGCGGCAAACTCGCCACCTGTCTGAGTCAGTTGTATCACGAGTACAAACGTGGCGTGAAAGCCGGCTATGCCAAATTCGAGACCTTCCCGATCTGGAATATCCCCCTGCGTCACCCCACCAACGTGGCGTACGAAGCGGCTACGGCGGACCTGGGCGACGTCAACATGATCGATCCGTATCACCTCGACGCCTACGGGATCTCCACCGTCAACTACAACCGCGACATCGAGTGCTTCCCAATCGTAAAATCCATCCTGACCAAAATAACGGGCGACGACAATCTGTACCGCTCTCCCACCGATATGGGCGTCAATATGGCGGGGTACGCCATCGTCAACGACGAAGTCGTCCGAAAAGCCAGCCGTCAGGAGATCATCAGACGGTACTTCAAGACCAGCTGCGACTACAAACAGGGACTATGCGACGCCAACGCGCCCCAACGGATAAAACTCCTCATGAATGAGAACAAGATCCCCGTCTCCGAGCGCGTAGTCGTGGAGCCCGCCCTCAAAAAGGCGGAGGAGTCCGGCGCGCCGAGCGTAGCGATCGAACTGCCCGACGGAAAGATCGTGACCGGACGGGCGACGAGTCTTATGACCAGTTGCTCCGCCGCAATCCTGAACGCGATAAAAGCCCTCGCCGACATCGACGACGAAGCGCTGCTCCTTTCCCCGGAGATCCTCAATCCCGTCACCGGGCTCAAAAAAGAGATCCTGCACAGTGATAAATCGGTCCTCAACCTCGCCGACGTATTGACCGCGCTGTCCATCTGCGCCGTCAACGACGCCAAGGTCAAGTCCGCGTATGAAAAACTGGTCGAACTAAAGGACTGCGAGGCGCACAGCTCCTGCATGATCCCAGACATCGACGCCAGTATGATCCGAAAACTCGGCATCAATCTGACCTGCGAGCCGGAATTCGCCACCAAAGAACTGTACGGCGGCTAAACGACGACGCTATGATCGAATCGACTGTCTTCCCGACGGAAGGCAGTCTTTTTTTTGCAAAAGACGGCAGACTTTGGCATAATTTTTCTTTCGGAAGGCGTTAGTATGAAAAAAACGCTTTTTGAGGTTGCATGAAACAAATCGTCGCAAAGATCCCCCTCTACTACGGACTGTTCGCACTGCTGTCCCTGACGGAGCGGACGCTGGGGCTATACGGACTGGCGGCGGGATGCGCTTTCGCCCTGCTGTACTGTCGGGAAAAAATATGGCTCTTTCTCCCCTCTTTTGCCGGGGCGGCGGTGACGGTGAGTCGATCCGTACCTGCCTTGATCTCCACCGCCGCGGTCATAGCGATCACGATCGGCGTCTTTTTCCTCCACAGGAAAATCAAAAAACGCTACTTTCGTATAGAATTCATCTTATGCGCCGTTTTGTGCCAGACTCCTCACGTCGCCTTCGGTCCTTTCGACGCGCTGGGGATCACGACGGCGGTGGTCTCCGTCGGTACGACGGCGGCGGTATGCTATTTATCTTTGGTGTCCGCATATCCCATCCTCGTGCGTGGGATACGATACCCTTTTAATAATAATGAGAACGTCTGTTTGGGTATCCTGATCATCATTTTAAGTATAGGAATAGCGGAAGTAAGACCATTTTCCGTCAACGTACAATGTCTTATTTTTTCTCTCTTCTTGAGTCCGCTTTGCGCCTATGGGCGCAAGTACGCACTGCCCTACGGGCTGTGCGTAGGGGCGGGCGCGGCGATCGGACTCTACGACCCGTCCGTCACGCTCTATTTCGCCGCGCCCGCCCTCGCGGTCCTCGCCCTTTCGCACAACAAGTCCGTCTTCCGCGTATTGGGCTCCATCGTCACCTTCTTTTTGGTCACCACTTTCTTTTTCGGCAAGATCGATCTGTATTCCTTCCTGCCTTTTGCGGTGGGGTCCGCGCTCTCTCTTCTTTTATTCGACAAGTTCGTTCGTCGTCTGTCACCTGCCCGGACCGACGATCGGTACGCTCTGCGCACCGTCGTCAACCGTGACAGGGAGACCCTGGCGACAAAGCTGTCCGACGTCGCCCGCGCCTTTGCCGACGTAAGAGATATTCTGATCGCGGAAGTCCCCTCCGAACGCAGCCCGGAGACGGTCGTAAAAGTCGTCTGCGAAAAGTGTTGTATCGTTTGTCCCTATTTCCGGAAGTGCTTTTCCGCCGTCGGAGACCTTGCTATCCCCGTCCGGAAACTCGTCCTCGAAGCTTTGTCGGGCACGCGCGTCAGTATCTTAGACGCCGACGCGAATCTCGGAAAGAACTGCCAAAAACTCCCCTATCTATTACACGCGGTTAACGAGGAGTGCGAACTGTTCCGAAAGGAAAACGAACGCAGGAGCGGACTGGAAAAGGGCAAAGAAGCGATCGTGACCGAACTGGACGGGTTTTCCGACGTCTTGCAAAAACTCGCCACCTTCACCAACGTCAATCTGACCTTCGACATCGGACGGGAAAAGGCTCTTATCGAACGGCTCTCCAAGTCCAACGTGCCCGTCCGCGACGTCTGCATCTATGTCGATGGGTCCGAGCGTGAAGTCACCCTGATCGTAAGGGAATCCGACGCCGACAAAACCGCCATTCCCGAGATCGTCGGCGAGGCGGTTGGGATGCCGATGAAAGAGTTCTACCGAAAAAAGGAGATCAACGGCGAGATCAGTCTTCATTTCTGTCGCGCGCCGTCCTACAAGATCCTGTACGGAGAATGTTTTTCCTCAAAAGAAAACCGCTGCGGTGACACCCGCCAAGCGGTCAGGATCGACAACAAAAAAACAATGTTCATTCTGTCCGATGGTATGGGGACGGGCGCGCGCGCCAAGGAGACGGCGACCGGCGTCGCGGGGCTCGTGGAAACTTTCTATCGCGCCGGATTCAATCACGAGACCGTTTTCGCCAACGTCAGCAACCTCCTCAGCCTCCGCTCCAAAGAAGACTTTTCGGCGTTGGACGCGGTGATCATCGACTTGCGGACCGCCGAAGCGGACTTCATCAAGCAGGGCGGAAGAGAGAGTTACGTCTTCACCGGCGATAGTTATGAGATCATCGAAGGGGACTCTCTCCCCCTCGGGATCATAGAGACCACCCCTCAGACCGTACGAAAAAAACTCCGCCCGGACGATCTCATCATCCTGATGAGTGACGGAGTAGCCGACGCCCTCGCCCCCAGCGAAGTGGCGCAGATCCTGAAGACTGTCACGGTAAAAAACCCAAAAGCCGCCGCCGACGCTTTGATCGAGAACGCCGTTCGCTTATCAAAAAAACCCGACGATATGACCGTCGTCGCCATGCGGCTGGTACGCGCTTAGGAAGACGAAAAATAATCGCGCTATGCGCGGGCTTACTCTCCTTGCGTCTCGTCCAGATAGGTCGCCTGTACGTCGGAGACGTGGAATAAAAGAGCGCTCGGATATTGATTAAAGACGGTGGAAAGCGCATAGCTCCCGCCCAACACGCGGAGATCGAACCCGCCCATATGCCAGTTGATCGCCATCGCCTCTTCTCTGGTCAATTTCATAAAGCCGCTGATGATATACACGCTCTTTTCTCCGTGTCCGTAGGGGAGATTGTCCTCGGTGGAATAGTAGGGCTTCTGCTCCCAGTTCCCGTCCACTTTCACATTCCGATACTCCACCTTGTAGGTGTTGACCTTGCACAGATCGTGTAGCAATGCGATCACGGCTATGCTCTCCTGACTGATCTTTTCGTCCAGGTCTTCGGCGTACTCCATTTCGAGATTCTGTAAAAAACGGTAGTACGTCTTGACGCTGTGCTCGCACAGACCGCCTATATGCGCGGAGTGGAAGCGCGTAGACGCCGGCGCGTAGAAAAAGTCGCTCTTCTTTAACCACTCCAACAGTTTGTTTGCCCCTTCGCGGGTGATGTTCTCCTCGAATATACGAATAAATTCCTTTTTGTAGTCTTCGACGTTGTACTGCATATACCCTCCGATTGTTATTTGATCATACGAACTGTCTGAGATAGTCCAGTTTTGCCTCTCTTGTCACAAGGTACGTATCTTTCAGCGCGCAGTCGGACAAAAGCCGCTTTAACGCCTCGCCTCTCGATCGCTCCGGCACGCCGAGTTCTTCCAGGTCGTGCCCGTCCACCCCGAGGTCCTTGATGGAAAAGGGCACCTGCTCTTTCAGCATCTCGTTGTAGATCCTACTTATTCTTTCCACACCCGGCGCGGTGCCCGACACCAGTCCTCCGCCGAGATAGTCCGCCTCTTTCAATAAGAGCAACTTATCGATGAGATTGACGTTGGACTGGACGAATCTTCGCACGGTGTTTTCTTTCGCGTCGCATTTGAGATCGAACATATGATGCAAAACGAGCGCTTTAGTCTCCTTGATGACATCATTCGGGTACCTGAAGCGGTGAAGAATTTTGTCCGCAATGGGTTCTCCCTCGATATCGTGTCCGTGGAAGTTGCCGTATGTCAACTTGCAATACGGCTTGCCGCAGTCGTGCAAAAGCGCCGCCAAACGGACCGACGGGTGGGCGCACTGCATGGTCCTAAACATATGCTCCTGCACGTCGTACTTGTGATAGTCCGGTCGTTGTTCCATTCCTTTTCCCAAAGCGATCTCGGGCAGGATCTTTTCAAAGACTCCGATCTCGTCCAGCAGTCGGACGCCGCGGTAGTGTCCGTCCGAGACGCCGTATCTGAGATCTGCGACAAGGATACGATCCAGTTCGTCCCGGATCCGCTCGGGTGCGATATCGTCTATCGCCTCACGGTTTTTTCGTGCGGCGGCTTTCGTCTCCGGGTCGATGGAAAACCCGGTCTCCGCCGCCTGTCGGCACAGGCGCATCAGGCGCAATCCGTCCTCGCAAAAGGTATTTTCCCTCGTCATACGGAGGACCGACTTTTCGACGTCGTGCACCCCGCCTAAAGGGTCCGACAAAGTCTCCGATTTGACGTCGTAGTAGATGGCGTTGGCGCAGAAGTCCCGTCGCAAGGCGTCGGACAAGATATCGCCGGTCCGCTTGACCGCGTCCGGGCGATGTTTTCCGTCGGAGTAGCTATCCGTGCGGAAAGAAGTGAATTCGTATTCCGTCCCGTACCGCCTGTCGATTATTTTCAGGGTCAGGAGTTTTTTACTGGTCTCTTTGACAATGAATCGCTCTTTCGGCAAGGCGAAGACGACCTCCGGGTCGAGATCGCCGGTTAGGTCCACGTCGTGCGGCTCGAACCCGATCAAAGAGTCGCGGACGTACCCGCCCACGACGTATATCGGCTTGTCGAAGCACCTCGCAAGATCTTTTAGTCCCGCCGGCAGAGCGATCTTTTTTTCCATATCCGACTACTTCTTATAGACTTCCGGCTTCAGGACGCCGACTTCGGGCAGATTTCTGTACTTCTGCGCATAGTCCAACCCGTACCCTACGACGAACTCATTGGGGATCTCAAATCCGACGTAGTCCCCCTCTATTTCCGCCTCCCGTCTGGAGGGCTTGTCGAGTAGCGTGCAGATCTTGAGACACTTCGGCTTGCGCTGTAAGAGGATCCTCTTCAGATAGGACAGCGTATAGCCGGTGTCGATGATGTCCTCGACGACGATGACGTTCTTCCCCTCGATGGGCGTGCTGACGTCCTTGCTGATCTTGACTTCCCCCGAGGAGGTCGTCCCGCTCCCATAGCTGGACACCGCCATAAACTCTAATGTCACCGCATTGTCGAGAGCTTTTGTCAAGTCGGCGAAGAAGTAGCAACTCCCCCGCAAAATACAGATCATCGTCAGATCTTCGTCGTGAAAATCGCGCTTGATCTCCGCGGCGATCTCCTTGACCCTCTCCGCGATCTGCTCTTTGGTGATCAAAATCCGATCTAAGTCGTCTCTCATCATAAGTCCGTCTTCTCCTTTTTTATCCGCAAATAGTTTTTTTCCGCCTTCGCCTCTTCCGCGACGTCCAGTCCGAGAATGGCGTATACCACTTCGCCCTTTGCCATTACAAGCAAAGCGTCTTTTTGGTGCTTAGGCAGTTTTTTTTCATTCAGATAGTCGGACAGAAGTTTCCCTCTGCCGTTGACCGAACGGAACTTGTCTCCGTCCTTCCGTGTACGGATCACGCAGCCCTTGACTTTGTCCTCGTCCACCGTCAGACGCGGTACGATCTCGTCTTCCGCAACAAAGCTGTAGCGATATCCTCCGAACGTGTAGACCTCGTTTTTTTCAAAGGGTCTTTCCAAAAAGTCGTCGCGCCGCTTTTTGACCAGATACAGATCCTTGCCGCATCGCTCCGCGACCACCCCGAAAGGCAGATCCATGGTCGCGTTGTTGTGCGCGTAGATCAGATCGACCACCGCGTCGAGGTGCGTCTTCTCCACGTCGGCATATACGCCCATCTCACACAAAGCTGTCTTTACGGAATACCGCAAGACGGATTCGGGTACCGAAAATGCGTCTTTCAGGACGCGCCCATTGTCCGTCTCTCCCGACTCGACGACGGAGCGACAGATCCATTCATAGTCGGCGGCGGCACTCTCCGACAGGCGACCGATCGCGTTCACAACTTCGGGATATCTCGTCTTTATTTCGGGCAAGAGGACGTTGCGGATGAAGTTCCGGGTGTAGTCGGTATTGCCGTTGGTCTCGTCTTCCACGTACGGGATATCGTACTTTTCGACGTACTCGTCGATCTCTTTTCTGGTATAGCGGATGAGCGGATGGATGTACCCCGGTCGGTCCACGATCCCGCATAGTCCTTTGAGCCCTGTCCCGCGAAAGAGGCGCATAAGCACCGTCTCCGCATTGTCGTCGGCGTGGTGCGCGAGGGCGATCTCCTCTATGACGCCACGGCGAAGAAGGTCGTCAAAAAAGGCGTACCGAAGGGTCCTTGCGGCGAGTTCCTCACTCACGCCGTGCGTGGCGGCATACCCCGGCGCGTCCACTTCCGTCCCATAGTACTCCAGTCCGTGACTGCGGGCAAACCGCTCCACAAATGCGCTGTCCTCTTTGGAGACTTCCCCGCGTATGCCGTGCTCCACGTTGAGGACGACAGGACGGACCCCTGCCTCCAGATAGAGACATAAAAGAGCCATACTGTCCCTGCCGCCACTGACCGCGACGCCCGTTTTTTTGCCTGTGACTTCCACCTTCATACGAAAATTATATAATTTTTCTTGCCTGAAGGCAAGCCGTTGACGATCCATATTTCTCCATCCGCATATTTAGGACCGCGCTTCCCGTCAAAGGGACTTTTTCCCGACGCCTTCTGCTCCGACGAAGAGAATGGTCCTAAAAAAACGAGTCCTGAAGACTGACCCAACTCTTCTGCTTTGCGACGGTCACTACGTCCCCTTCCTCTTCCCCGCCGATCAAAAAAGGCGAGTGCTTGTCGTGTCGCCTGACGTTGTCCGCAACGACCTTTGGGTCGGTGTTGGCGTAGCAGTACTTGCAAAGATGCGGACAGCTGTCGTAGGCGCCGATATCATTGCCTAAGAGACAGTCGCAGGCGGCGCGCAGGCTCTTGCCGACAGGGGCGTCCAGTCTCTCCCCGATCGCCCTCTCCAGGACTTCTTTCGTCTGACACCCGGAGACGTCCGCGCCGTATTCCGACAAGTGCCTCCCCTCGCAACAGGTCCGTATCGTCATACCGTTCGTTTTCGCGATCCCGACGAGGCGTTTGATCAGTCTCTTTTGCTCGGCAAAGTCGGGCGGATAGATATTGGGCGCGTTCTTCTTGACCTTTTCGTAGCGGTCCAAAAAGCTCACCACGCAAGCGTTCGTATAGCCCCGTAAAGCCGAAGCGATCTCAAAGAACCCTTCCTCGTGTCGCTCGAAGTCGTACCCCTCGCCGTACAAGACGGGGTCGTACCGCCAGCATACGGCGTCGGGACCGAGCCGACGAGACAGAGCGACAAACCCCTCCGTCACCTTTTTCCAATCGGGCACGCGCGGCTCCAAATTTTTTCCATACGGCGTGATCGTCACAAACCAGTACTGACGAAATCGATCAAAACAAGAGAGTTTGTCCAAAATCGGCAGAGGATTTTTGGTACAAAAAGTTACGCAGTCCACAACTTTGGGGTCGAGAAGATACTTCGTCACTTGGTGATGATTGTACGGATTTCTGACTAAGACGTAGCCCTCCTTGAAGCGATTGAGTAGCCACTCGGAATAGAATGCGGGTATGTCGGTCCGCATTCCTGTGGAAATGATCATCTCTTTCTCCTTGAAAAAATCGGGGACTCGCCGACGTCCGACAAGTCCCCGCGCAATAATCGTATTGCGGTATTACTCCCGGGTCTTTCCGAACAGAGCCTTGAGATGCTCGCCCTTGAAGAGGAATATCTCGCGGAAGATCATCGTCCCGGCAAATGCCATCGTCCCGCCGAACAGAACGTCGCTCATATAGTGCGCTCCGACCAAAATCCTGCTGATCGCGACCACCGCCGTAAAGGCGACCGTGCCGCCGTAGACCACGCCCTTAACCCACTTCTTGTTCCAACTCTCGATGAGGTCGGGCAGACAGATGAGGGTGTAGATCATGCCCGCGGAAAAGGTGTGCCCGGACGGGAAGGACTTGCAGCTGTCTTTGATCGCCACTCCGTCCACGCTCTCGACGAGGTTCCGCTTGCCGTTTATGACGTACCACTTGGTAAAGTACGAATAGTCGCTGTCCCCGAGGTAGTTCATCGTGCGGAAACGGACGCGTCCGATGGGCGTCTTGATGAAATGGACGATGAGGTATATTGCAAGGGTACACAGGATGACGAGGACCCATTTAATAAACTTCTCGTTCTGCTCCGGCTTGATCCGTCCCCAGGCGACGACGCTCGGCGCTGCGATGAAGAGCGCGATGACGGCGGAAATGACTTTGACGTAGAACTTTTTCAGTCCGCCCGCTACGAGGAACTGCTCGCCGACGTACTTGAACGCGTCGTTGACAAAGAGATACGCGCCCGCTACGGCTGCGATGGCGCCGACGATGGGCGCGAGGATCTTGAGCCACTTTTGCTCCTTTCTGACGCCCCACCAGAAGAAGATGATGCCGGCGACCGAGCCCATCAGATAAATGGGCGCGCTCCCCATCGCCTCAAAAAAGAGCCCGAACCCGGACGTCGAGAAGTACGCGCCTGTCGGAAGCGCGTTCTTTGTCAATATTTTGCTGATCTCGAGATCGCAAAAAGTCGCAACCACCACGAGAGCGGCAAAGACGACGGCAAAGAGCGACAGCCCGATGATGGTATAAAGACGGGTGTTTTTCCTTTCCATAAAAAGTTCCTCCGTTATGTTCCTTCCTTTTTACCGCGCAAAATAGCCAACAAGAGCAGTTACGCGAAGTGAACAATCGACAAAGGTATTGTATCATATTGCAAGCGATTAGACAATACCAAAACGCGTTTTTTGCTCGAAAAAAACTGTAGGGTTGTCAAACATTTGTTACACTTTGGGAGAAAAAATTTTTGAGGTACTGATTAGGCGACAGCCAATTCAATGGGCGCATAGGGAAGTTGTTGTATTCTCTGTTGTATTTTCGTAATTGTTCGTTGTAGTCCTCCA
>JAFVAC010000013.1 GCA_017476265.1 Clostridia bacterium | reverse complement strand
TACGGCTTAAAAACGTCGTGTCGAAAAAAGAAGAAAACACACGTTTCCGTGGATTTCCTTGCTGTTTTGGTGCACCTTCAGGGACCACTCGAAATGACCGAAAATGTTTCCGAGTGAGTCCATACGAATCGAGCGATAAGATAATAGAGTTTGGTTCGCCCTCGTCAGTTTGTCACAAAGTGACAAATTGCGAACCCTGCGGGTTCTCGTCCCTTTTGGCGACAACAAAAAAAAGACGACCAAAGTCATCTTTTTTATGCTGGTGCACCTTCAGGGACTCGAACCCGGGACCCACTGATTAAGAGAAAAAGGAGCTTAAAAAATGATCAAATGTAACGTATATAGAGATAATTCGCACTTTGTGGCGAAACCGATTGAATCGAGAAAATCATCCGCCCCGCGAATACGCCAACCGAAAGACGAACTCGATTTTATGTTTGATTGCCTCTACGAGGTATATACGGATCAAGGGATCAAGAACGATGAAAAACATCGTGAAGAGCTCTATAAAAGAATTACGTATGATTTGCATGATCAGTTGGGTTTTGATCGCGAATACGCTTTGATCAAAGACAAGGTGTTTCAGAAGCTGAAGAATAAAGCGAAGGCGGAGATCCAACGTCTGAATCGCTTTGAAAAAAAGGCGATGATGTTCAAAGAATATTGGACGCATTTCGGCACGATCACGTTTTCAGATGAGGTGATGGATGAAGCAACGTTCGAGAAAAAGATACGCAAGCTTCTCTCCAATAGCACAAACCGATCCGGTTGGGTTATATCCGGGAAGTTCGAGAGAGGAGAAGTCGGCGGACGACTTCATTTCCATTTCCTGGCGAGGATCTTGCCCGGTACGTCGTTTTCGAAGATCGAGCAAGTAAAAGAATATAATCCGCTCACGAAAAGGATGGAGAAACGCTGGAAGAACGTCGAGCTCGAGGAGAAGTTCGGTCGTACGGACTTTGCCCCGATCAATCGTATGGATCTACTCTACGGCAACGTTGCCGAATACGTCAGCAAGTATGAGAATAAATCCTCCGGAAAGACCTATTACAGTCGTGGGATCCCGACAGGGTTTACGATGGACGTCCTGGAAGAGGAAATCGCATGTGAGAAAAAAACGGAAGTGGTCATCGTAGATAAGGAAACGGAGCAAGAAAGGACCATCGAAAATATCAGATATATTTTGTCGGATCAGACGTTCAAAGACGTTCCGGAAGAAACGTTCGACGTCAAGTTGTTTGCGAAAAGGCGAAAGATACAGTCGGTAGCATAGTTCCCACGGAAAAAAGGAAGACCGAAAAAACGTCAACGTCGTTGGCGTTGTTTTGCTGTCACGAAAAGGTGTATTTCCCATCCAAAATAACGATATACGGCATACAAGCGCCGACGTCGATGGGCAAGAGGGCAGCAGTTTCGCGGACCGGACGCCCATCGGCGGCGTAAGCCGTAAAAAATCACCCGGAAGCGGTACCAAAAGTGCGTTAGTATCCGGCCGGCGCCGTGGCGCCGGACGCTTGTTAAATACTAACGCACGTTTAGCACTCACGAGGTCAAAAATCGAGAACAACAGAAAAAGCGCCGCAGGCATCCGTTGTGAAAGATTTCGCGCCTACGGCGCCCTGGATGACGTCGTACCGTTGTGTGAGTGTGGTGATGTGGTAAACCTGCAAGGTTTTCCATCATCTCCACACGCGTAATGTGGTAAACTTGAAAAGTTTTCCATCATTTCCACACAACTCTTCGTGTGGTAAAGTGCGTAAAGGCGAAGTCTTTTCCACTTTTCCATACGAATAATTAAAAAAATATCAAATCCGCTTCCGAAAAGAAAACCTACCGACGAGCGGTAGGCAAAAATCTTTATGGCGCCATACATATTCCGACGTCGGAATTGCGCTTTAAAACAGATCGCTATGCGTGCCTGTTCGCAACAAATACAAAATCAAGTCCGTATCCTGATAGCGGTAAATCAAAAGCCAGTCGGGTTGTATATGGCACTCCCGACATTTTTTATAATCGCCACCGAGCTCATGGTCACGATATTTGGGGGCGAGAGCCTTACCCTCGGCGAGCGTTTCGATCACCGTTTTCAGTTCCGACAGATCGAGATTTCTTTTGCCGACTTTTTTAAGGTCTTTTTTAAACTGTCCGGTCGGTTTGATTTCGTATTTCATTTCAGAAGATCCTCAAACATAGCGTTTACGTCCGTATACCCTTTGTATGCGCTCGGGTTTTTCATCATCTCTTCCGCTTCTTTCATTGCCGCCAAAGTCGTTTCGTTGGGGATCTCTTTTACGACTTCAAAGGGCAATCCGCCTCTGATCAAGGATTGGCGCAAGAAGATATTGATCGCCGTGCTGATATTCAATCCGAGTTCGTCGAACAACTCGGACGCGTCTACTTTGAGTTTTTCATCCACTCTGACGTTGATCGTAGTCATACTATACCTCCTATAAGAAATATTTACGCTGTATTTACTCTGCATTTACATTGTATTGCAAAAAGGGAGTATTGTCAACCCCTGAAGATATAATACGGAAAGATTGTGACAAAGAATATGACGTCATGTACAAATTCCGACGTTGGAATTTTATATGGTTCCTTGTGTTCTTATTATGTATGTTTTTATTGGATTGTTGTTATATTCCGTTTCGCCGATATAAACTATAGTTAGATTACATGGTAACAATATCTCAAATTCCAAATCATTGGGACTTCTATTGGGCAAATATAATCCGTGCGTGTTTTGAGGTATTATTATTTTTATTAGTTTTTCTTTTGTTATAATATTTCCGTTAAACAATTCAGGTAATAGTGTGGTACTTAAAAATCTTTCTAGAAAATAATTTTTTTGTTTAAATAAAAAATCATATTCATCTTGGCTACAAAAACGATATGCAATTATATTCTCATCCAGTGAAAAAGAGTTTACATAGTTATTGAGGATTTTACTTTGTTGACTTTGGGGAAAGTCATTAAAAAAACCAAAATAATTCCCTTTGTACCAACCGATACCATGTGGATCTTCTGCGTTTTGTGGGTAACAACCTTTTATTTCATCCAAAAACGATTTGCCGTATTTGTTTATTGCCCACTCTTCTATTTCCGCTGTGCTTTTGAATGATCGGTATGTTTTTGATTCTTCTAATAATTTTTCATTTGCTTTTTTCTTCTGTCTTGAGTTTATAATCGATTTTATGCTTAAATATATTATTATTGCTCCAAATTCGATTGCTAAAACAACATAGACTTTAATAATACCAATAAATGAAAGAATTGCAACGAGAACTAATGCCATTAATAATATTAGTAGAAAAACATTTTTTAAATGCTCTTTTTTATTCCTATTCATATTTATATGTAATACATACACCTAAAAATTATTTTTAATAACGATTAAGTTTTCTCCATATTTATTTCGTACATAATCAATTTTTTTTATCGTACTCATCATCAAATTCTTCATTAATTTCTTTCGTTTTTCTAACAGTCTGAATAAAACACTTTTTACATAAAGGGCGTAACTCATCTGTTTTATTTTTTTCCGCAGTTGTCACATAGTTTTTTTATATATCATTATTATTTTCTCCGTTTGTGCGTTATATTGTGGGTTCCATCTGTATATTGGAATTCTTCTGAATAATCTTTTTTTCCGAATTCATCTTCGAGACCTAACATATAATCGGTTGTTATTGAGAAAAACTTTGCGCATTTAACAATTGCGCTTTCTGTTGGTTCTGATTGTTTATTTATCCATTTGGAGACTGCTCGTTGAGATACGCCCACATAATTTGCGATCGTTTGTTGTGTAATTTTTTGTTCTTCCAATAATTTTTTTAAGGTTTCGCCAAATCCCATAATTACATTTTAGAACTTTTTTTCTAAAAATTGTTGACATAGAACTATTGTTCTGCTATTATTATTATAGAACTATAGTTCTTATGAGAGGTTCTTGTATGAATTTTATCGCTTTGACTCGTTCTCGTGGCTGTGAGGTTGTATTGATCAACCTTGACAATGTTATAAAATTCCTTCCTGATGGTGATGGGACTTTTCTTGTTTTTGGTATAGATCGACGTAGTTCTTACGGGTTCACCGTTGTAGAAACCATTCAAGAAATTGCAAAAATGATCGACGATTTGAAAAGGGGGTCGTTATGAATGCTTATCTTCGTAAAAAGAGATTTTTACAAAAAGTTCAATTTAACGTTGAAACGAAAGATCTTTGCGAAACCTGTCTTAATGAAGCCTTTTGCGCTTCCGCTGCGCAACCGGATGAGGTTGTCGATGAATGCGACTTCTATGATGAGGACGTCGCTTTTGTAACTTCTTTTGATCACCACGGCAAAGCCGAGTGAAATACATTTTTAAGCCGCCGACAGGGCAACAAAACAGTCGGAAAGGAGAACACCATGTTAAAGATCACCACCAAACTCGCAAAGAATCAACGTATCTTTGAAGACCTCGTGATCAAACGCAAGAGCTGGAAAGGCTCGAAGACCGGCGAAACGTACTATACGTATCTCGTCAAGTCGCAATTGCGCGGAATGGAAGTCACGATCAACTTCCGCTGCGTGAAAAACGATCCGATCATGTACAGGAACTTGTCGCTCGTTTTTGAAACGTCAGATGTCGTGTACCTGATGGTCGAATTTGCGGAAGATCCGCGCTACAATCTTTTCTATGCCGTTTCCATCGACGAGAACGGCGCCCTGGGAAAAGCAGGGATCATCCCCGCCGCACGAAGCGACAGAGATATGCTCGACAACGTCATCGAAGTCATCAGAGTCCGTGAGCGGAAAGAGTTCCAGGAGAGCATGGCGGAAGAGGAAGTCGAGTCGCCTGTTTTCGGCGAGGACGGAGAGCCGGACGAAGATCTGATCGAGATACCCGATCCGACGGAGAACAAGCCCAAGAAGGGTAAGAAGGCAGAGTAGTCTATGGAATACCGTTTCTTACCTTGCGTGTACATGAAGAACACCGAAAATCCCTCCGCACACGTGCGGGGGGATGTGTCGTATCTTACGGAGATGGAAAAGTATATCTTTTCCTGCCTGGAGGATATTCAGCAGAACTACCTGAAGATCGGTTTTCTTCTCAAGCAAATATCGGACTCCGGTGCGTATGCGTTTTGCAGTTTCGAGCGTGACGACGGATCCTTTTCCCCTTGCAAGGACGTGACGGAGTATGCTCTGTTGCGCTTTGGGCTCTCCAAGACGGTGACGTTCAATTCAATTAAGATCGTCGAGAAGTTTACGTCAGAAACATCGGAAGAAAACATTTCGCTCTATTCTTGGCTCTCGAACTTCGGGTATTCGGCTTTGACCGAACTTTTGCCTCTCGCGAAAAACGATGAAAGCGGTGGCGATCCGGATGAAATTTTCCCTGCTTGGGTGAAGAGGGAGATCCAGCCTGATATGTCGGTCAAGGAGATCCGGCAAGCCAAAGCACGTCATCGGAAGGTGATCGTGAAGTCCGCTGCCGATAAATCCGACGCCAAAGACGATCCGGACGAAAAAGAAGAGAAAGTCGTCGACAAGAAGGAAACCGGATCTTTTCATATACTCCGTAACGACGGCGAACGGAAACTTTTATTTCAACAGTATCGACTGTGGGACGTTTTTTGCAAGAACGAGTATTTGGGGTTGACGTATTACCGCGTTTATTTGGGCGATGGGATCTATGCCGTCGCCATCGAGTGGATGACGGACGAGCCGTATTACGTCAAAGAAAACGGCGGTTTCCGATATCGCTTGCATTTACTTGAGAAAGGAAAACCGTTCTCGCTCGACGTCTGTTCCGTGTCTACGTTTTTGAAGATCATGCATGAGAAAGACCTCAATTGTGATTCAGAGGTGTGGGACCGGATCAAGAGCAGTAAGTAGGTTATAACCCGTTGAAGTTGACGACGGTAACCGTACCGGGCGGTATCCCGGAATAAGAAAGGAGGTGGATTTTTATGGCTTTTTTTAATCCTTCGCAGAAAGCGAAATATCATGCGGAGAAACTCAAGTCCGGTAAAAATCCGAGGACAGGGAAACCGCTTTCCGATTTCGAAAGAGGGCAGAGTGTGGGTTATTTGAAAGCACGTCAAGACTCGGCGGATGCTTACAATGCAAAGCATAATCCTGAGAAATTAAAGGCGAATAAGCAAAGACGAAAACAGCGTTATGATGCTTATAAAGTTTTTAAAAAATAAGTTTTTACCTATTTCAAACTCTTTACGTGGAGTATAACTACGTAAATCTATTAAACAAGGAGAAATTTAAACAATATGAAACTATGGGTAAAAATTTTGATCATCGTGCTGGTGCTGGCTGTTGTCGGCGGCGGCATATTTGGTATCGTCAAGCTTGCCGATCAAGGGAAATTCGATTACAAGAAGATCTCGAATTTGGCTTACGGTATCGGCGGTCTTGACGGCAGCGGCAAGTATATGAATACCGATCAGTCCATCTATACCAAGGACGCCTTCGAGTGCCAAGGTCTGAATTGCACGTTGGTCTTTGACAACGACATTTCGTATCAGATCTATTTCTATGATCAGAACAACGAATTCGTACATACCACCGGCAAACTGACCGGGGCGTTCGTACAAGACAGCGTGCCGTTTTTTGCGAAATATGCGAGGATCGTCATCACCCCCAACGACGACAACAAGGTCAGCCTTCTTGAGGTCAATAAGTACGCGAAGCAACTGAAAACGACCGTGTATCGTGAACAAGGCTTTAAGAATTACACGGAAAACCTTGTCGGCAATCCTGTTGCTGAAAATGCATTTATCTCTTTTACGACGGGAGAACTAAGCACTGAAGGCGATCATACGACGTCTGTTTCCGATTATATAAATATTTCTTCTTATAAAGAAGGTCTTATTTTTAAGTCGGTTGGTGCGCTTGACGTTAATTGTATTTATTGTTATGATGCGCATAAGTCTTTTATAGGTTATTTTATTATCGGTAAAAATGCTAAAAGCGTTTTCGTAAGTTCTGAAAATGTACATTATTACGGTATTGATTTTTCTTCCATTAAATATGGCGAAAATGCAACGGAAAAGTATGATACGGCTATATCTTATGTTCGTTTGTGCTATGTTCCAAATCTTCCGTTTGAATTTTATTGTCGTTAATCTTTAAGGGGAATAGCAATATTCCCCTTTTCCCTTTTGCCTTATGAAAATTTTTCGTCTTTTTGTGATTATTATAATATGCGCTCTTACATTGCTTCCCACGTCGTCCGGCGTGGCGTTTGCCGATACGCGGGTGTATAGCGACGTTTTAGAGGACTTACAACAGGACGAGAGTTTTGATATAAACGATTATCCGATCAATCAGACGGATTTTAAGCTTGAGTTGCTTCAGCTCGCGGAGGGTAATGACTATAGCCTTCTCGTGTACGTGTATCAGCCGTCGGCGGGAAAGAACGGCATGGTGGCGAAGAAGATCCGAATGTCCGTTGACGGCGGAAATAATTATTATGACTATAACTTGACGCTGCTTTCTCGCAACGGCGTTTTTTTCAAATATAAGGTCGATAACTATGTTACCGATCCTGCTTCTTCTGTAGTTCGTGAATATAAGGTTGTTTCGTTATTGCGACCTGCTGATGCCGCTCTCGGTGATACCGTTTTGGACGAGCATAACAATACAATTTCTTTTATAGCTTATCCCGTTGGGTGGTCGTTTACCGCAAGCAATCACGAAGGGGTTCTTTATTACGGCAAAGAAGCGCTTGAGACGGTTACGTTGTCCGATATGTATTGCGGTCAATTGAAGTTTGAAGACGATCATATTACAAGTGTTATCCGTGGGTTGCTTGGGAATGTCGATCATTATGCGATGCTCCACTTCATTGCATTTTCGCTTCCGGTGCAAATAGACAAGCTAACCGGGGCGAATGTTCGGTATGTATTGAATACTGCATTAAAGACCACCACTTATCCCGGAAATATGGTATCTGAAGACACAACTTCCACGAGCTCGGGCGTGATTTCCTTATCTGCAGAAGAACATGATACCTATCAAGGCGGCGTGTTTGGTCATACATACACGTGGAGTCAAGTGATGACGAAGGATGACTTTGTCGATAACGTTGTTTCTAATAGCTCCGCGTTTTTCAGAAGCGATCTTACCGAAGGCGGTTCCGCCGATCTTGAAGGAAAACAATATGTTTTGTGTGTTACTACAACGCAGTATCATTTGAACTATTTGACCTATGACGGCGGTTCTACCATTATGGAAGAACGGCAATATCTCACCGATGAAACCGTGTTGCAAATTTCATATATGAAGGATGGCAGCACTTATATTCGAGGCGTAGTCTCGAATTATCAGTCCGGGGACGGCATTGCCGATAACGATGAGCAATACGGACCCAATGCCGAATGGTGGGAGAATTGGTGGGCAGAACTGCAACAATGGCTTATGCTTATTTTGCTTGTTCTCGGTCTTGTTTTGATCGGTGTTGCTCTTTATTTCCTCATTCCATTTATAAAAAACGTCTTTAAAGTCGTTTTCGCTCCCTTCAAGTGGCTGTTCGGCGGCGCATCCGGACGAAGTCATACGTCGAACAATAAAAGGCGGTGATGTATGGTAAAGAAAAAGAAAGAAAAGTATCCGCACTTTCGGTATTACAAGAAGTCCGGGCATCCGGCGTTGATCGTCGGCGAACAACCGATCGACGAATACAAGTATCGAAAGGTCATGCATAGTCCAAAAGATGGTAAAAGATCAAATGAAAAAGTTTACCCGAATCCTAATCCGAAAGACAAGAATCCGATGTATATAGGGAAACGGGTCAAGCACGATAAGAAGAATGCTTTCGGCGGGAAATTGCCGTGGATATATAAAAAAAGTAGCACCCACAAGAGTCGTTAACTCTCGCAATTGGCTATAAAGCCGTGCTACTAATATGTATTATAAATCAAGTTGGCGTTTGTGTCAAGAAAAGGAAGCCTCATGAAACCGAAAAATAAAGAAAGATTGGATACCGCGCAGAAAGTGGCGCATACCGGATCAAGCGTATTGAAAGGGCTTTGGTACGTCTTTTGTATCGTTTTGGCGGTTGTCATCGTGGCGGCGGCTGTTCGTGTCTTCAGTAGCGTAGGAAGCGCTGCACAAGGATTCTTCGTGGGGTTGTTCAAATGAGCAAGATCGTAAAAGCTATACTCTATATCTTTTTGATTCTGATCGGCGCGGTACTGATCGGATATTTGGTTTTTACTGGGAGAGCCATATGAAGAAGATCTCTGCGCGTGAAGTTAAGAATTTTTTTAAGTCTGTAGATCATCGTCATTACGTTTGTATCGGCATCACGGTAGCGTTCGCTCTGATCTCCGCGTTTTGTTTTCCGTATGCGTTCCCGCGGCTTGGAGAAGCATTCCGCGATTTCGGACGTTCGATCGCGTATTATTTTACGGAGCTCTTCGGGTATCACAACGTCGTCGTTCCCAGTGTCACGGCGCAGACCAAAATGCCGTTTACCCTCACGAACGTCCCGATCACGTGGGAAGAGTTCACCGTCAAATGGGGGTTGTACTGGCAACAATTCATTGACGTCAATAACGTCACGGATTATTTCGTTTCGCTCGGGAAAGATCTTCGTATATTCGGTTACGTCTTGACGCTCCTGATCCCTTTGGTCGTCGTGGTCGTACTCTTGATCAACCATGCTCTGAAGAGTCAGAACATCCGGTATAACGAGGACACGAAACCTTTACGGGTTTTTAAACAGATCTCGGATAAAACCTATCGTCCGGTCAAGGCTTATTTGCTATCGCTATTTTCGTTTATCATGGACTTTCGTCTGACGATACCGGATTGGAAGAAGCCCAAACCGGGATTTATACGACAACCGAAAAAGATTTCTTATTGGGAGATCTGGGCGTGTATTTGGATACTGAATTTTAACGTCTTAACGATAGTCTTCGAGGCGCTTGCCTACTACTTTTATTTCGTTGTCGAATTCGACGTCTTGAGTTTATATACTCAGGTTTACAAACTTTTACTGGATCTGTCGGTCATGTTCAAATTTATTCCGATCGTCGGTTGGGTGATCATAGCGTGTATCGTATTCGACAAGATCCGGAAGTCGATTGGGTATAAGAAGCTGCAGCATCACGAAATGATGAATCGGGGCTTTATCAATGAGCGCAGCGTATTCAAGGTCATCGTCGCGCCGATGAGAGGTGGTAAAGATAAGTTTATGACGTCGATGGCGCTATCGAAGGAAGCGATGTATCGGGATCAATGTCTGAAGACGATGAGAAAAGCCGATCTGAAATTCCCGTATTTTCCGTGGATCGAGTTCGAGCGTCATTTGCTCGTGGTCCAGGAACGTAAAATCGTCCGGAATCTCGTCCAGATGAGGGATTATATTCGTTTCGTCGAGCGATGTTTTATTCTGTCTCTTCAAGATCCGGTTGCAGGAAAAGCGTGTCGGCGCTATTTACAACGAGCCTATGGCTACACTGCAAAAAACCTTTGTTTTGATTATGATCTTGAGCGGTATTCGGTCGGTTACGACAACGCAAAGTATATCGAAAGGATCTTCGACGTACTATGCGATTATGCCCAGGCATTTTTCATTTACATCGTAAGAAGCAGTCTGATTTTCGCCAATTATCCGATTCGGGTTGACGCGACGGTAGAGAGTATCGGGAATTTTCCGTTTTGGAACGACGATTTTTTCAAGATCCGTAGTTCGGACGTCGACTATATTTCCCGATTTTGTAAGGTATTGAATTGGGATTATTTACGTTTGGGACGGAAATGTGGGAAAGATCCGGATTTTGCGTTTGAGTTCGGGATCGTGAACATTACCGAGATGGGCAAAGACCGTCCGAATATGCTGGAGTCCGAAGGGTTAAAAAAGGCTGACGTTCAGACGAATCCGAAGAACGATGGCTTTAATGACGAGGTAAAGATCGTCGGACATGGCGGCAACGTCGACTACTATTGTTTTGCTGACATCAACGGGAACGATCAGAGAGAGGAACAGATCCCGGCAGCTCTTTTGGGTACGGCGGAGATATTGCGTATCGAAGATTGCGAAAAGGGCAAAATGGCAATGCCGTTTTTCTTCTTCGGAGAGTGCCTTCATGATTTTTTGAGTGGGTTATGGGCTAAATTGCATAGAACGCAACGATTTAACAAAGGCAACAACACGTTGCTTTATTATGTTTTGCATACGATTATAGCGACGTACGAATCGTATTACGATCGACGTATAAATACTTTTGGGTATGAACTAATGACGATTTCGGTCCAGGACGGCAATAAGCAGAACGAAAAGGTCATGCATGCATATTACATATCGAACAAGAAAGATCTCTCGAAGCGCTATCCGACGGACGCTTTCGGCGACGTGCTTGCGGTTCGAGGAAGACGAGCGATACAAAGTGTCGATGAAGCGGATAGTTATACCAACGAGCGTGCCAGCGTGAAAGAGTTCGAGCAACAAAATTCATACATGTATCCGCGTTTGTTCAAGTACGTCGAGTCCAAAGACGGATCTTCGGAAGAAGAGGTCGATCCTTCTTTCGTGTCCTACGTTGAAGAATTGATCGAACAGAACGATCTTTCGGAAGAAGTGATCGAGAAGCTTATATTGAAGCAGCGTGAAAAGATCCTTGCGGGTCAGATAGAAGAGGTGATGACCAATGAACGTAGAAGAAGAGCTAAAAGAAATTAAGGCAATGTTGTCCGCGTTGATGGGGCGCATTGTTTCCGATTCTTCGTCAGAGGAGAAGTACGGCGATTTTCTTCTGCGCTGGTTTTCGCTGTATAAGGAGCCGAAGAATCGGACGAACACGTCGACGGATATGATGACGAGTATAAAGAGATACATACTGCCGGAATTGGGGAACGTCTCGTTGACGGATCTGTCCGGAGATCTATTACAAGCGACGTTGAACAAGATCGAGAGATCTAATACGCGAAACAAGGTCGGTTTGATTTTGCACGGATCTCTTGACAAGGCGGTCAAACTTCGGCTTATACGATATAATCCGTATGATACGGTCGAGATCAGACGTCATCGTCCGGTCCATTATAAGCCGCTCAACGGTGAACAACAAAGAGATCTCCTTGTTTTGGTCGATCGGGATCATTATCGCGCAGTAATGAAGGTCTTGATC
>JAFVAC010000012.1 GCA_017476265.1 Clostridia bacterium | reverse complement strand
CAAGGGCTGGGCGTCTACGACCTCTTTGACGGAGTGTACGGTGCCCGATACGACCTCGGAGAAAAAAACAGAATGAAAAAAGCGGATATCATACGGAATCTTTTGGACGAAAAAGGCATACGAAAAGAAGAGGCGATCCTGATCGGAGATACGATGTTCGACGTAGCCGGAGCCAAAGTGTGCGACCTGGACGTCGCCATCGTCCGATACGGATTCGGGCAAGAGTCCGATTTCGACGGGCAAGACATAGCCTTTTTTGCGGACGCCCCCGCCGATATCGTCCGAGGACTGGAGGGACTATAATGGGAAAAATCATCAAGACGGGCATCTTTAACGGTTTTGCCCGCGTGACTTTTATCGACGTCACCGACGTCGTCAACGAAGAGATAAAAATACACGACCTTTCTCCGCTCTGTGCGGCGGCTCTCGGCAGGACTCTTTCAGCCGGAGCCTATATCGGAGCCAATCTGAAGGCGGCAAGCGACACGTTCAGCCTGACCGTCACGGGCGACGGACCCATCGGAGGCGTCGTGGTCGCCGGCGGGCCCGGAAATATCCGCGGCTACGTCAACGAGAGTCGGGTGGACCTCCCGCCCCGTGCGGACGGACACCTCGACGTCGGA
This sequence comes from Clostridia bacterium, assembly GCA_017476265.1. Lineage (GTDB taxonomy): Bacteria > Bacillota > Clostridia > Christensenellales > DTU072 > CAG-1782. Next base: position 4,271 of record JAFVAC010000012.1, on the reverse strand, counting down.
GGGGGGATCGGAAAAGGCTACTTGACCGTCGTCAAAGACCTCGGACTCAAAGACCCTTACGTCGGTCGGTGCGAGCTTGTGACGGGCGAGATCGCGGAGGACTTCGCAAAATACCTGTTGGTCAGCGAAGGGGTCCGCAGCGCGGTCGCTCTCGGCGTCCGTGTCAATGCCGATGGCTGTATCGCCGCGGGCGGGATCATCGCGGAAGCACTCCCCGGCATCACCGAGGATATGCTGGTCATCTTAGAGGACGTCATGACTAACTTCGGCAGCGTCACCGACGTCTTGCAGGAAAAGTCGATCGAGGAGATCTACGACTTTTACTTTTCCCATCTCGACGGAGAGATCTACGCCACCGAAAAGGTGGATCTTGTCTGCAACTGTTCGGAAGAAAGGATCGTCAATCTGATCAAAAGCCTCGGCAAAAAGGAGTGCGACGAGATCATCGCCGAACAGGGCAAGATCGAGGCGGTCTGCCACTTCTGTGAAAAGAGATACGCATTCGGCAAAGAGGAGGTGGACGCGCTGTGGCGAGAGTAATCAACCTGGATCTCAATTTCGACGCGCTTTTGCACTATGCCGACAAGCATATAGAGACCGACGTGTGCGCCGCGCTGTCCGATCTGAACGCCGCCGCGGAGTACGTCGAGACCTCTTCCCAACGGGCGGAACTCTACCGTCAATATATCCGCGTGTACAAAAAGACCTCCAACAACCGTGCGCTGTTGGACGCCGTCGGCAAGGAGATCGAAGCGTCGGAAGCGGGAGAGGAGTTCTTCCGGCTCGATTTCGGCGAAAGAAAAGACGTCCGCGCGGAGTTTGAAGACGAAACCGTCGGGTACGAAGATCTGAAAAACATCGCCAAGATCCGCTGCCTAATGGAGGAGAGACGCTACGAAGAGGCGTTCTCGCTTTTACAGGAGACGGAATGCTCCGGAGAATACGCCCGTCCGGTCGTGGACGCCATCGCTTCCGCACTCGACGCCGACGAGACTTTCACGCTTAATCGCTACGTCGAACATATGGTGGGGCTCATGATGACCTATCCCGATCAGGCGGCGATGATCTCGCTGATGCTTAGGGGCGGTCCCGCCTCGCACTCCATTATGATCGAGTCGGCGGAGTTTTTCTTGGGCGACGAGGACCCCAACGCCCTCTGCCTTTACGGTATGGCGTACTTTAAGGGCGGAGAGCCGTCTATCGCCGAAAAGTTCTTTCAAAAGACTCTCGGCGTCGATCCGATCGACGAGGACGCTCTGTACAATCTCGCCGTCATCAAGAAGTTGCAAAAAAAGGAAGAGGAAGCGAAAAAATTGTGGCTTCGCTATCGGGAGACATATAAATCGGGCAATATCCCGTTAAAAGCTTACGAAAGATACTTTTCAAAAGAGTCCGACGACGTGTTGATCCCCTTTTTGACGATGCCGTCGGATATGATGGAGGAGTATACCAAGGCGTTGTTTTTGGAGGACCTCTCCAAAATACCGCTCACGGACGACTACTGTGAAAAACTGTACGAGATGAGCATGGTCGCGCCGATCCCGGCGGTATTGACCGTCATGCGACTGCTGGACGTGCCTAAGGGCAGAGACAACCTGACCGAGTGCTACAAAAAAATGCTCGCCGCCTCCCGCGTGCCGCAGAACATCAAAGACAAGGCGCTGGACCTCCTTCTGTACGACGGCTACGAGGGGAGGATCACCTATGTGGACGACAAGAGGGCGATCGTGGCGACTTTGGTCAATCCGCATATGCGCTCCGGCTCCCCGTGGCTGACCGTCTTCCGTCGGGCGCTATGTCATCTTTTTTATTCCGAAGAGTTCATTCCCATTCGGTGCAGTACCCTCATCGCCGTGATCAGAAAGTGCGGCACGCACTTCCGTATCGGCAGATCGGCGGACGACGTTGATTTCGGGCTTGTTGCGACTTTTGTAAACTATCTGCACAAAATCAAGTCCAACGTGGACTACGCCGCCGTGGTCAGAGACCTTGGGATCGACTTCGGACTGATAGAAGAATCGATCCTGCATTACGGCGTAGACAATCTGATCGTCGTATAAGATGCGTATTTTGCGGTTGCGCCGCGCCCTTCTATTTGTCCTGCTGACGGTGTTTTTTGTGACCGCCTCGGCTTGCTCGTCCCGCGTCAAAGACCCCAAATACACCGTTACTTTCGACGCGGACGGCGGGATCGGAGTGTCATCCGTCGTCACCGCAGAGATCGCCCGCGCCCCGGCGCCGGAAAAGCCCGACTGCGCTTTTGAAGGGTGGTACCTCGATCGGGACCGTACCGCGCGCGCATACTTTCCCTATCGCCCCACAAAGGACGTGACTCTGTACGCTAAGTACGTCTCTTTTTCCGAAGGAAACGAGGAGAGCGTATATACACCGTATGGTGAAGGACTCCTCCTTTCGTCGTATGACGGCGAGTCCGGAAGCCTCGTTTTACCGCGATTGCACGAAGGAAAACCCGTCCTCGGCATTGAGGAAGGGGCGATCGTCTACGCCTACGCACTGACAGACGTGTATTTTTATGCGATGGAAACGGTAGAAACGAACTTTTCCATTTATCCTTATTTGCAGCGTTTTTATCAATTCGGGCAGGGCGGAACTTTTTCGGTACAAGAGGACGTTCTCTTTGCGGACGAAGGGGAGACGCTTTTTTGCTATCCGCGCGCAAAAATGAATGAATCTTACACCGTGCCGGAAGGTACAAAAACGATCAAAAACAACGCTTTTCGCAACGCCGATCATCTGCGCGAAATCACGATCAACGCCGACTGCCAAGGGATAGAAGACCGCTTTGTCGACAACAAGAACCTGTCCTATATCCGCGTCTTCGACAACGAAAAATACTCCGACGATAAAGGGGTATTGTACGAGGGTGGGACGCTTTTACGATATCCCGCCGTCCGTAAGGACAAGTCGTATACGTTGCCGGAGAGGACGGAATCGATCGCCGACGACGCCTTTTCGCACACGAACATACAGTCTTTGACGATCAATAAGGACTGCCGCTCTTTCGGTTTGCAGACCGATATGGACAGTTTGACGCGGATCGACGTGGAATCCGCATCCGAGTATTTTTCCTCCGTAGACGGCGTCCTGTATGATCGGGAAGGGACGATAATACGCTACCCGAGCGGCAGTGACAGCGAGGCATATACCCTTGATAAGAGGACGAAAACGGTCGAGGCTTTCGCCTTTTGCCATGCGACGAAACTAAAGGCGATCATTTTCCCCAATAGCGTCGTTTCGGTACCCGCATATTCCATTTCGGACTGCTCGATCGAGAATATCGTTTTTCAAGAGGGGAGCGGACTCAACTCTTTGGGCGACGGCTTTGTCGCAAACAACGGCGTCTTGTTTTCGCTGACGCTACCCCTTCGTAATCCGCCCAAGACGACTCCGTCCGCCCTTTCTGACGTTGCGTCCGCCATCTTCGTCCCCGACAACGCGGTCGATCTCTATCGCTACCTTTGGCGCCCTCTTGCCGACAAGATACAGGGCGTCGGAAAAAACCTCCCCGAGTACCCCGTGCATTTTTCGCTCTACGACGACGAGGTCGCCGATTATATGGTCGCTTGCGTGGTGAAAGAGCCGATTTATAGCAGAGAGGGGTATTCCTTTGCCGGGTGGTATTACGACGAGACGTATGTGAAAGAAGTCTCTTTTCCCTTTTTACCCGACGAAGAGACCACCTTGTACGCCAAGTGGAATCTGCTTGGCTGACGGACAAATACCGGCGTTCTTTTTTCCGATTTTTTTCTGAAAACCGATCTTTCGTTTTCGTCGTTTTTTTGCATTTTTTGCACGAATTTTTTTAGGTTGACGGCGTTTGCTCGGTATGGTATTATAATATATATCTCTATACTTTAAGTAGGTGAGCGTATGCGTGTGAAGAGTGTGCGAAAAATAATTTTGGCGTTCGTTACGGCGATGGTCTTTATGGGGCTGTTTTTCCTGGCGTCTTGCGGGGAGTCCGTGACGGTCACGCCGACGTCTACGGACGCCAAGGTGACTTCACTCAGCGTCACCAACGCGCATAAAGGGGACTACGTCATCGGTGAAGACGTGGACTTTTCCGAGATCACTCTGACCGCTACGATGTCCGACGGGACGAAGCGCACTTTCGCTTTGACCGACGATATCCTTTCCGAGGACGATCTCGCCGCTTTCTTCGTTACCGGCGTCCATTCCGTCAACGTGTACTACTCCGGCGTCCGCGCCGTCTTCCAGATCAAAGTCGTCAACCCGAAAGACGTGGTTTT
>JAFVAC010000093.1 GCA_017476265.1 Clostridia bacterium | reverse complement strand
ACCCAGTCGCATTTTTGCCAAGGCGTCCTCTTCCCGCGTGGACTCGTGACAGCACCGTACGCCGGTGGCGATATAGGCGTTCAGCCCACGTCCCGTCTCCGGGATGGAGTAGTGCCCGGTCACGATCCTGCCGGCTTTTAAGGTCTCGCCGACGATGGCGTGCGTCCTTTCGTCGGAGGACAGGATCCCGGGGAAGTTCATCATCTCGCCCAGTCCCACGCACTCCGCCCAGCCCATCGTTTCGGCGACTTCTTGCGGTCCGATCTCCGCTCCCGTGTCCTCGAATCCGGGTACCGCCGGTACGCAGGAGGGGGTGGTCAGCATCACTTTCAAAGGAGTCTTTGCGGCGTCTTCCAGCATATAGCGCACGCCGTCCAGCCCGAGTACGTTGCAGATCTCGTGCGGGTCAATGAATACTCCGCTCGTCCCGTGCGGAAGGACCGCCTTTGCGTATTCTCCGGCAGTCAGCATCGACGACTCGATGTGAATGTGTCCGTCCATAAAGGCGGGAGCGAGATACTTGCCCGTCCCGTCCACGACCACGGTCTTTGTCCCAATACAGTGCGCGCAATCCCCGACCATAGCGATCCTGCCGTCGGTGACGGCGACGTCGGTGTCGGGCAAAAGCTCTTTCGTGCATACGTTCACGAGGGTGGCACCCTTGATCACCAGATCGGCGGGTTCCTTTCCCATCGCCACGGCGGACAGCCGACGAGAGCACTCCCAAAGCGGTTTTTTGCAAAAACGGTTTATCATAGTTCCTCCGAAATGTGTCGATACTTTCATTATACCGAACGGTCTTTCCGAAAGCAAAGAGTTTTCCGCCCTCCTCGGATAAAATAGAGTAAATAAAACGCGGAATGGAAGCGTACTGTCGTACGCGACTGCGCCGATACGGGCAAGCAAGCAAATTTTCATTAAAATCCATATGAAAATGCCCGACCGTAACAGCCGAGCATTTTTTGGGAAAATGTTATTTGCTTGCGTAATACGCTTGCCTATCTTCCGACGAAAAAAATTCAGGGGAAGACGGAAAAGAGGTGAGGGGATTTGTCCGTAGCGGAATGGAAGCGTACTGTCGTACGCGACTGCGCCGATACGGGCAAGCAAGCAAATTTTCATTAAAATCCATATGAAAATGCCCGACCGTAACAGCCGAGCATTTTTTTGGGAAATGTTATTTGCTTGCGTAATACGCTTGCCTATCTTCCGTCTTAATACATTCCGTCCATACCGGCTCCGGGTCCACCCATCGGCGGTGCCGGGGGCTCGGGGATGTCCGCGACAAGAGCCTCGGTGGTGAGCAAAGTTGCGGCGACGCTGGCGGCGTTCTGCAGAGCGCTTCTAGTGACTTTGGTCGGGTCGAGAATGCCCGCCTTCATCATATCGACGAATTCATCTTTCGACGCGTCATATCCGTAGGTGACGGAGTTTTGTTGTTCGATGGTGTTGACGATGACGCCGCCGTCCACACCCGCGTTCGCGGCGATTTGACGGATGGGCGCTTCCAGAGCCTTGACGACGATCTTGCCGCCGGTCGCTTCATCTCCTTCGAGCGTATCGGCGAAGGCTTTCACAGCCTTTTTGACCGACAACAAGGCGATTCCGCCGCCCGCGACAATGCCTTCTTCCACAGCCGCGCGAGTGGCGCTTAGGGCATCCTCAATGCGGAGTTTGGAGTCCTTCATTTCGACTTCGGTAGCGGCGCCGACGTTGATGACGGCTACGCCTCCGGCGAGTTTTGCCAGTCTCTCTTGCAGCTTCTCTTTGTCATAAGAAGAGGTCGTGGTCTCCAGTTCTTTTTGAATGGAAGCGGCGCGAGCCGAGATGGCGTTCGGGTCGCCGGCTCCGACCACGATGGTCGAAGTGTCCTTGGTCACTTTGACCATCTT
>JAFVAC010000092.1 GCA_017476265.1 Clostridia bacterium | reverse complement strand
TGGCGTTGAGGACCCGGTGAGGGATGCGTTTTGCGGTCAGTTTTCTCGATAAAAGTTCGGACACGTCCACGTTGATGGTGCCGACCAGAATGGGTTGTCCCTTTTCGTGTACGGAGAGGATCTCTTCGATGACGGCGTTGTACTTCGCCTCTTTGCTGACGTAGATCTTGTCCGGCTCGTCCACGCGGATCATCTCCATGTGGGTCGGGATCTCCACGACGTCGAGATTGTAGATCCCCTTGAACTCTTCCTCTTCGGTCTTGGCGGTACCGGTCATCCCGGACAACTTTTTGTACAGACGGAAGAGATTTTGGAAAGTGATGGTGGCGATGGTGCGATTCTCTCTTTTGACGCGGACGTTTTCCTTGGCTTCGATCGCCTGGTGGAGTCCTTCGGAATATCTTCTGCCCGCCATCTTTCTGCCTGTGAACTCATCCACGATGACCACTTCGCCGTTCTCGACGATGTAGTCCTGATCGCACGCCATCATAAAGTTGGCGCGGAGGGCGTTGTTGATCTTGCCGGACAGGTCGGCGTTTTCGGCGTCGCCCAAATTGTCCAGACGGAAAAATCTCTCCGCTTTGGCTACGCCCTCTTCGGACAGGTAAATGTGGCGGTCCTTTTCGTCGGTGACGTAGTCGTCGGGACGAAGGGTCTTGACAAACCGTTGCACGGTGGCGTAGATCTCCCCCGATTGTCCCGCCGGAGCGGAAATGATGAGCGGAGTACGCGCTTCGTCGATCAGAATGGAGTCCACCTCGTCCACGATGGCAAAGACGTGTCCGCGCTGCATCACGCGGTCCAGCCTTGTCGCCATATTGTCGCGGAGGTAATCGAATCCGACCTCGTTGTTGGTGCAGTAGGTGATATCGGCGGCATAGGCTACCTTTTTCGCCTCAAAGGACATATCCGGCAGGACGCACCCGACGGTCATACCCAAGAACTTGTACACCTTGCCCATCCAGTCGGCGTCGCGTTTTGCCAAATAATCGTTGACGGTGACGACGTGGACGCCCTCGCCCGAGAGCGCGTTCAGATACGCGGGAAGGGTCGCGACCAAAGTCTTTCCTTCGCCGGTCTTCATCTCCGCGATCCTGCCCTGGTGCAGGACGATCCCACCGATCAACTGCACGTCGAAGTGCCGCATATTGAGGACGCGCTTGGACGCCTCGCGCACGACGGCAAAGGCGTCGCACAAAAGATCGTCGAGCGTCTCTCCCGCCTTATACCGCCCACGCATGAGGTCGGTCTGCGCGGTGAGTTCTTCGTCCGTCATTCCGGCGTACTTTTCCTCCAGCGCGTTGATCTTCTCCACCTGCTTTTCCAGTGCGGCAAGGGTCTTTCTTCTGTCTCTTTCTCTCAAAAATGAAATCAGTCCCATAATGCTCCTTAACAAGGTTGTTATTATACTTATACTTAATTATTGTATCACATCTCAGGGCTCAAAACAACAATTTCGTTTAACAAAAAGGACCCGCCGCGAGGCGAGCCCTGCATATTTTCGTCGAAAAGCCTATCGCTCTTCGCGGAAATAGTTGAGACCGAGCGCGGCGGGTGCCTGCGTCTTTTTGCTGCCGAAGATGCTGGTAATAATAAGAACCACGATCGTTACAACATAAGGGAGCATTTTCAGTACCTCTATCATAGCAAAGCTTACCGACAATCTTGCACCTAATATATAGAGAGCCGCGAAAACGATGGAACCGAAAATGGACAATGCCGGTCTCCAAAGGGTGAAGATGACAAGCGCTACCGACAGCCAGCCCAATCCCTCGATATAGGCGGCGGAATCCCACATCCCGCCCATGTACTCCATAACGGCGAAGAATCCTCCGAGTGCCGAAATGCCACAACCTATTACGGTCGCTCCATAACGGTAGCCCGTCACATTTATACCGACTGCGTCAGCGGTAGCGGGATTTTCACCGACAGCCCTGAGATGCAATCCCAAACGAGTATGATTCAGGACGACTTGCGCCACAATGGCTATCACTATAGACAGATAGAAAAGCCAACCGTGCGACAAGAATATCGATGTAAACCAGTTGGTTTCTGCTACACCGAACATATTTGAGAAATGCACGCTCATAGGCGCAATGATATGCAGCCTTCCGGTTATTGGACTGACCATATATCCGCAAAGTCCGGAGCCGAAAGTCGTCATAGCCAAACCGACGACATTTTGGTTAGATTTCAGCGTGACGGTCAAAAAACTATACAACAGTCCCATCAGTCCGCCGGAAGCGAAAGTCGCCAATAAGGGCAAAAGGACGAGCAGAAATCCCACGTTGACTCCCGCAAGCACTAAGTAGTACTCGACCAAACATCCGACAGCAGACCCTACGCACATGACGCCCGGAATACCCAAATTGAGGTGACCTGACTTTTCGGTGATGATCTCTCCCGTTGAACCATATAGAAAAGTCGCGCTGAATCTGATTGCATTCGTCAAGATATTAACAAACATAGTATCTTTTCCTCCTTAGTGCAGTCCGATTTCAGGGGTTCTCTTGCCCGCCTGAGACTTCTTCAGCCTCGGCTTCATCCCCTTAAACGTGACCCGATAACGAATAATAAATTCTCCCGCAATGATAATCAAAAAGAGAATGCCGATGACCACGTTGGAAAAATACGCGTTAGTCACACCGATGCTTTGCATAACCCATACCATCCCTTTGTTGATAAAGGTTACCAAAAATGCGACGAAAATCATTATGATAGGATTAAACTGTGCCAGCCAAGAGACGAGAACCGCCGTAAAGCCTCGTCCCGCGACGGTGTTTTCCGTGATAGAGTGGTTGATCCCGCCGACTAAAAGAAAACCGACTATACCGCATATCACACCGCCGACAAGAAGCGTCCTTATGATAACTTTTTTGACGTTGATGCCAATATATTTCGCCGTGCGTTCGCTTTCACCGACAACGGTCAATTCATATCCATGCTTGCTGTACTTGAGATACACGAACATAAAAGCCAACACCGCTATAGCAAAGATAATCGAAAACCAGTAGTCTTTGTCTCCCGCGCCGAGGTTGGGCAAATTGCCGTATGGATTGGTCGGAATGATTCCACTCCCGGTCGGTACCCAAAACTTGATGAAAAATTTAACGACTTGGATAGCGAGGTAATTCATCATCAATGTAAACAAAGTCTCGTTGGTATTGAAAACAGACTTAAAAATCGCGGGAATGACCGACCAAATAACACCTGCCAATATGGAAAAGATGAACATCAAAACGATAAGTCCGCCGTCTGGAATCTTTCCGCCGAGGTACCACATAGTCGCCATACAAGCGAAACCGCTGATAAGGACTTGTCCTTCCGCCCCGATATTCCAAAACTTCATTTTGAACGCCGGTGTGATCGCTAACGCAATCATCAGCAACAACATTGAATCGCGAAGAAGCACGAGAAAATTATCGCCGCTCCCGAATGTGCCGGCAAAAATATATGTCAATAAAGTAATAGGACCTTGTTTCAATACGCCGGAGGATAGCAGAATAATAAAAATCAATCCGCCTAAGACAACTCCTGTTCGAATCAGCATTGCTTGCCAACCGGGCAAATCGCTCCGTTTTGCTACATGCATAAGTGGCTCTTTCTTTGTCCTTTCCTTTGTCTTAGCCATTGACTTCTTCCTCCGACTTCTTGTTATCGGCGATCTCTGCGGTTTCTTTTGTTCGATTACCCAACATCAGCAAACCAACTTCATCTTTTTTTGCCGTCTTCCCTTCCAAAATACCGGTGATGATACCGCCGGACAGAACCAAAATACGATCGCACAAGGCGAGTAAAACGTCAAGATCTTCTCCGACAAAGACGACTGCCACGTTCTTTTCCTTTTGTTTGTTCAGCAGATTGTAGATAAGGTACGAAGAGTTTATGTCCAGCCCACGGACGGGGTATGCCGCCATAAGGACTTTCGGCGAAGAGGATATCTCGCGTCCGACGAGGACCTTTTGGACGTTACCGCCCGACAGCCTGCGTACCGGCGTCATATCGTCAGGCGTGGCGACCTCAAGATCCCTGATAATGGTATCCGCAAGATCTTTTGGGCGCTTCCTGTTCAGGAATACCGACTTCCCTTTACGGTAGCTCCTGAGGAGCATATTGTCAACGATGGACATATTGCCGACCAAGCCCATCGTCAGGCGGTCCTCCGGCACGAAGGAGAGCTTAATACCCAATTCTTGTATCTCTCTCGGCTTTTTGTTTTTGATGTCGATGATCTCGTCTTCATAGAAGAGGATCTGCTCGTCGTTGACGAGTTTGACGATCTCCTTATTGCTCTTCCCTTTCAGATCCACCCGTTCGCCGTTCGGGTAGTGGAATTTCCCTTCGGCAGCCATCGCTTTGATCTTCTTGAGGTCCTTGTGGAAGAAGGTGACCGGCTTGTTCTTTTTCGGATTGTGGAATATGATATCGCCCGATTCCTTTTTGACCAAACCGGCGATACTTTCCAGCAGTTCTTTTTGTCCGTTGCCGGCGATCCCGGCGATACCCAATATCTCGCCTCCGTTGATATCGAAGGAAATATCGTTGATGGCTTTAATACCGTCTTTGTTGAGGACGGTCAGATTTCTGATCTCCAATCTGGGTTGCGGATCGACGGGGTCCTTTCTTTCGATATTGAGATCGACTTTCTTTCCGACCATCATTTCGGTCAATTCTTTCTCGTTGGTGTCGGACGTGTTGACCGTGGCGATATGCTCCCCTTTTCTGAGGACCGCAACGCGGTCGGATATCTCCATAACCTCGTTTAATTTATGCGTAATGATGACAATGCTCTTGCCGTCTTCGCGCATCTTGCGAAGCACGTCGAAGAGTTTTCTGATCTCCTGCGGAGTCAGGACGGCGGTCGGCTCGTCCAGTATGAGAATGTCTGCTCCACGAAACAGAACTTTGAATATCTCTACCGTCTGTTTCTCCGATACACTCATCTCGTGTATTCTCTTCTTCGGATCTATGATAAAACCGTACTTTTTGCTCATTTCGAGCACTTTCTGGTTTATTTTCTTAATGTTGTACACGCCTTTTTCGTCCCTCATCCCGAGCGTGATGTTTTCGGCGGCGGTAAATACGTCCACCAGTTTGAAGTGCTGATGGATCATGCCTATCTTATATTTAAAAGCGTCTTTAGGGGATGTGATCGTGACCTCTTTTCCATCGATCAAAATCTTCCCCTCGTCCGGATAATAAATCCCGGCGATCATATTCATCAAAGTAGTCTTGCCGCTCCCATTTTCTCCGAGGATGGACAAGATTTCTCCTCTTCGTATGTCTAAGTCTACGTTTTGATTGGCTTTGATCGACCCAAAAGTCTTACTTATGCCTCTCAGTTCGATCGCAGATGCGTTGTTCATAGGCTCTCCCGTTTATCTGAAAAAAAATTTAGGCATAGCGAGGATTCACCTCGCCACGCCTAAACAAGTTTGTTATAGTTTTTTTAGAACACTTGGTTCAAGAAGTTGATTCCGTCGATCTTAAAGCTGAAGTAAGGAGCGGACATATAGGTGCTCTCTTCAAAGATCCCATCATTAACGACGTTGATACCGCTGCCTTCAACGATGTTTCCGGCTTCATCCTTGGTCTGGTTGATGTAGAAAGAAGTGATTTTCTCTCCGTTAACGGTAAAGTTCTCAGTATCAAAGACATGACGTTCTCCGTTGATGAGTTCAGCGCGAGCCTTGGCGATAGCGACAGCTACGTCTCTGCCGACTACATTGCCGTTGAGGTTGGTCAACTTAACAGACCCGGTCTCGATGGTTCCGACGAAGTCATCGTCGATATCTTTACCGTGCCCTTCAATCGTCATATACATGATGTAAGCCATATAAGGAGCCCAATCAATTCTGGAAGAAACGATGAAGGTGTTGGGGCAAGCTTCGATGGTGCTGCCGTTGTAGCTGACGTTGGGGATGTTCTTGGATTCGCAAGCGGAAGGAGCACCCATGGAGTCGGCGTGTTGGCTGATGACTATCGCGCCTTTTGTAATCAAAGTCTCCGCAGCCTCTTTCTCAGCGGTGGGGTCGTACCAAGAACCGGTGAATTGAACGTCCATGGTAACGGAGTGGCAAACGGACTTAGCTCCGAGATAGAAGGAGGTCAGTCCGGAGATAACTTCGGCGTAGGTGTAGGCGCCGACATAACCCATTTTCGCTTGATCGGCAGTGAACTTACCGGCTTTGATCATCTCGTTCATCTTCATACCGGCAGCGATGCCCGCAAGGTAACGACCTTCGTAGATGGACGCAAAAGCATTGTGGAAGTTATCAAGACCGGACGCCGCAGCGCTGACACCGGTCGCATGGCAGAACTGGACATCTTTGTG